>JALYIZ010000056.1 GCA_030775505.1 Actinomycetota bacterium
CGCTTCCCCGGCGCGGGAACCGTCCCGACCGGCCTGCCGCTGCCACCGGCCGTCGTCACCGGCGCCGCAACGTTCCGGGGAAACCCCGTCCGGCACCAGCGGGCGGGCACACTGCTCGCTGCCGACGCCGACCCGGTCACCGGCCGGCTCTACGTCGTGTGGGAGGACGCCCGCTTCCGCACCGACGCCGCCAACGACGCCGTCCTCGCCTTCTCCGACGACGCGGGCCTGACCTGGTCGGCACCTGTGCGCGTCAACGGCGGCCCGAGCGGTGACAACGTTGACCACTACAACCCTTCCATCGCGGTGGCGCGGGACGGCACCGTCGACGTCGTCTGGCGCCAGCGCAGGGAGTCGCCCTCCGGCGACGTCACCACCTACAGCACCGCGGTGGACACCTACCTGGCCAGATCGCACGACCGCGGTGTCAGCTTCGGGCCAGCGCTCAAGGTCAACCGGGCGCCCAGCGACACGCGCTTCGGCGCGTTCTCCCGCGGCGGGCTGTTCCAGGGCGACTACGACCAGGTGGCCACGGCCGGTGGGCTGACCTACGTCGTCCGTTGCGAGTCGTCCGCGCCGAGCCGCAGCACGCCGGCACCGGACGTTCCTTCCGCCACCACCCCGCACCACCAGGTGACGTGGGTGGCGGTCGTCGGGACCGCCCGCTAAACCTCCCGCAGGGTGTGAGGTTGCACCCCGTGGATTCACCCGACTGTCGCTTGACGGGCCAGCGTGGGCGGGGGCCATGGTGAGGGTGGTCGCGTTGCCCGTCCGAGTCGTGACCGGCGGGGCTGCCACCACGACGCCCCGGTCCCACTGGAGGCCCCCGTGCTGCACGTCACCGAGACCGCCGCGCAGATGATCCAACGACTGGCTGCGGAGGCTCAGCTGCCTGACGGTGCCGGCCTGCGCATCGCTGATGCGGACAACCACCCCGGCCTGCAGATGTCGCTCGCCACCGAGCCCGGCCCCGACGACGCTGTGCTGCGCGAGCGGGCGGCCGTCATCTTCCTCGACCCCCCGGCGACGGCCCGGCTTGCCGGGCAGACCCTCGACGCGCGCAGCGACGCGCGAGGCTCGGCGTTCTTCCTCGAACCCTGAGGCGGCGGCGCCTCAGGCGTGGACGAGCCGATGGACCTGCCACATCTGCGGGGGACCCGCCGGAGCCGGCGCACCGGCTCGCTCCTGGGCGGGGCGCAGCTTCTCGGTCAGAAACGCCTGAGCCTTGTCCATGTCGTCCCAGACCGTGATGACCCGCCAGCCGGCGCCGTCGGGCATGGGACCCGCGATGTGGACGGTGCAGCCGTCCGGCAATCCGTCGTTGAGGCCCAGGTCGGCGGTGACGGCTTCGTAGTGCTGCTGGGTGAGTCCGGGGGTGTCGACGAGGATGGCGTTGGCCATGACGGTGCGCCTTTCATCGGGGGCTGGGGCTGACCCAACCGCCTTTGCCGCGCAGGCGCAAGTGCCTCAGTGCCGCGCCTGGCCGCTGTCCGCGGAGATCCGCAGGGAAGAGGTGTCCACGGCCTCGAAGGCGGACGCCGGCACGGTCTTGAGCTGGTCGAGCAGACCCGAAGGCCACGCGTTGTCCGCTGTGCCCTGGAAGAACCACGGCGAGCCGTTGTCCGCCAGGACCAGTCCGAAGCGCTGCATCGCGGCGAGCACCACCCTGGTGTCGGCGCGCAGCCCCGCGGCCGGTCGATAGCTCGCCTTCAGCCGGAAGCGGGCTCCCATGGGCGGGTAGCCGGCGTTGGAGACCGAGCCCGCCTGGTGCCGGGCCGGCCACAGGAAGCTGCGGTCGGTGGTGGTGGTCGTGAACCGGATGGCGTGGTCGACCGCGCCGGCCTTGACCTCGTCATAGCGCAGCAGCCCGGGCAGGATGGGCAGTCCGGCGGCGTCGGCCGAGGTCCAGCCGTTGGGGCGAAGGGCGTCGCTGCGCAGGCTCCACACCGCCCCCGAACCGGCCGTCCACCCGGAGGAGGCGTGCTGGGTGTCCCAGGTCTCGTAAAGCCGGCAGGTGTCACGGTCGACGACGATCGCGTGGCGGTCACTGCCGCCCTCGATCCGGGTGTCCGAGCCGAGCGGGTAGCCAGTGCGGTCGCTCTCACCGGCGTACGTGAACGATGGCCGAACCTTCGCGTGGGTGCCCGCCACGACGGTGACCGGGATCCCGTACGGCGTCGGCTGCGCACCGTACGACGGTCCGAAGTCAGGGTGCAGGCGCCGACTCGGTGACATATGGGACATCCACTGGCCGCTGCGCGGGTGCAGTGACAGGCGACTGACATCGGCATGCCACCAGTTGTCCGCCGGGAAGGCCGGACAGGACGTGCCAGGGATCGCGCGCGCGCTCGGGGCCGCCCCTCGGGGAGTGGCCACGGCGGGCTGGGCGAGAACAGCGACGACGGCGAGCGCCGATGCTGCGGCGCACAGCGCCGTGGGTCGGGAGGTCACCCCGGTGTTGTCGGCTCCGGGGCCGTGGGACCGAAGCCGGCAGCGTCGTCCATCCGGGTGACCGGTCGCCGTAGCGAACCCAGCAGACCGACACAACCCAGGGCAATGAGGACCGCAGGAGCAATCCAGCGCAGGTCAAGCTCGACGTTGGCCGCGTCGCCCAGCAGGTACAGGCCCCCCACGAGGACGAAGAACAGCCCGCTGACCAACGACAGCAGATCTCGCCTGTGCCTAGACATGACGCACCTCCAGCTGGCCGACCGAGAGACGGAGCGTGACGACCACCGCAGTGGCGCCGGTCGTGGTGGCGTCGCCGGCGAGGGTCACGTCGCGGCTCACGTCGACGCCGCCGCGCTGCTCCCCATCCACGCTGATCCCCCCGAACGCCACGTGGGCGTGGATCACCACATTGCTGCCCGGGGGCAGGTTGACGACGAGGTGGCCGAGTCCGACGCGAGCGGTGATCGGCGCCGCTTGTCCCTGGCCCTGGCCCTGCGTCAGGCCGCTCAGGTCCAGCCTGGCGTCACCGGCAGTCAGCTCAAACGTGTGTCCGCCGTCCACGGGCGCCCAGTAGCGGTTCCCCGTCCCGCCACCCGGGAGGGCCTCGGTGACCGCTGTAGGTCCCAGGGCGAGCACCAGCGTGGCCCCGACGAGGATCAGCACCCTCGACCGCCCGAACCACGTGCCGACGACGAGTCCGAGCCCCACCACGAGCAGGGTGGCAGCGATGACGCGGGAGGCGGTGATCGCGGAGGAGTGTTCGCCGACCAGGATGAGGATGCCGGCTGTCAGGACGGCCAGGCTCAGGGTGGCCCGGCCAAGGCGGGACGGCACTTTGGGCGGGCGTGGCCGTTTCCTCGGCGGCGGTGGAGGGTTGCCCCAGGCGCCCGTGCCGGAGGTCGGCGGCGGGGCCAGGGTGGCCGGGCCCGGGGTAGGGAGGCTTCCGCCGGTCGAGGGGGGGACGGGCGTCGCTGCTGACGGTTGCCAGGGCGCGGCCGCTGCGCCGAGTGGTCGCCCGGAGCGCTCCCGGAACACCAGGTAGGCCACCCCGCCGAGGACGGCCAGGGGCCAGAGGACCGCGTGGTCGGCACCGATGGCGACCAGTGCAATGACCAGGCCGAACACCAGCCAGGCGTTGCGGTGACCAAGACCGTGACCATGGCGGTGGAGCAGCCGTTCGGCGAGCGAGGTGCCTTCCCCTTCGCAGGGGATCAGCAGCCAGCCGATCAGGTAGACCAGCGCACCGGTCCCCCCGAAGAACGTCAGCACGACCACGAGAACCCGCCAGATGACCGGGTCGGTGTTGGTGTAGCGCCCGAAGGCCGTGCACACCCCGGCGAGCATCCCGTCGTGGCGCGACCTGACCAGCCTCTGCGTCTGGGTGGGCGGGGTCTCGAAGGTCGTCATGGGGTCACCCTGGCTGCCGGGGGGCCGCGGGCGCATCAGGGGTGCACCCTGGTCTTCCCCTGAGCCGCCGACCTCCGTGACCCGGGGTCGAACCCCGATTCGCTGCCGGCCGCGAGAAGGCATGCTGAAGACATGCGGGACAGCGGCGCGACAGTCGAGCTGCCCCGGCTCACGCGGGCCGCGCACGGGCGCCTGGTCTCGGGCGTCGCCGCCGGGTTGGCCGAGCATCTCGGGCTGCGCCCCGTAGTGATCCGGGCAGCGTTCGTCGCCCTGACGTTCGCCGGTGGCGCCGGGCTGGCGATGTACGCCGCCTTCTGGATGGTGGTGCCGCAGAGCGGCGGGGCTCTGGAACCGCAGCGCCGTGAGGAGTGGGTCAGGTCGGTCGCCCTGCTCGCCCTCGGTCTCGGGGTGTTCCTCCTGTTCCAGGCCAACGGCTGGGGCACCGGCGGGGGAACCCTCCTGCCGCTGGCGGCCGTCGTGGTCGGACTCTCCCTGGTCTGGCGGCAGGCTGACGATGCGCAGCGGCAGCGATGGCGGACGGGGGCGGCGAGCGGCCGGGGCGGTCTGGTCCGGCTGGCGGCGGGCGCCATCCTGCTCGCGACCGGTCTCACCGGCTTCCTGGCCTTCCGAGGGCAGCTGGGCGCGGCGCAGCGCGGCCTGGAGTCGACACTGGTGGTCGTGCTCGGGCTCGCGCTGCTCTCCGGTCCATGGTGGTTCCGGATGACGGCCGACCTGCGGGCCGAGCGGCGCGAACGCATCCGCAGCCAGGAGCGGGCAGAGGTCGCCGCGCACGTCCACGACTCGGTGCTGCAGACGCTGGCGCTGATCCAGAAGGCCGCCGAGGACCCCCGCGAGGTCACCCGGCTGGCGCGCAGCCAGGAACGAGAGCTACGCGGCTGGCTGTACCGGGCCACCTCGCCGACCGCCGAGCACCTCGCCGGGGCTCTTGAACGTGCGGCGGCTGACGTCGAGCTGGCCCACGGGGTCGCGGTCGAGGTCGTCGTGGTGGGGGACGGGCCGTTGGACCCCCGACTGGAGGCGCTGGTGGCTGCGACCCGCGAGGCCCTCGTGAACGCGGCGCGCCACTCCGGGGCCCCGACGGTGTCGCTCTACGCCGAAATCGACCCGGAACGGGCCACGGTGTTTGTCCGGGACCGTGGGCGCGGGTTCGACCCGGAGAGCGTTCCTGAGGACCGCATGGGCCTGGCTGGCTCGGTGACGGGACGGATGGCGCGCCACGGGGGGACCGCCGAAGTCCGCAGCGCCCCTGGTGAGGGCACCGAGATCCGGATGGAGGTCCCGCGTGGCTGACAGCGACCGGCCTCGCGTGGTGCTGGTCGACGACCACCGGCTGTTCCGGAGCGGCGTCCGGTCGGAGCTCGCTGCGGCCGTCGACATCGTCGGGGAGGCAGAAACCGTCGCGGAGGCGGTCACGGTCATCGCCGCCACGTCCCCGGACGTCGTGCTCCTTGACGTGCACATGCCCGACGGCGGGGGCCTTGCTGTCATTGCGGCTGTCGGTGCTACGACGACCCGCTACCTGGCCCTGTCGGTCTCCGACGCCGCCGAGGACGTCATCGCGGTGGTCCGGGCCGGTGCCCGCGGCTACGTGACCAAGTCCATCTCCGGAGCCGAGCTGGCGGAGGCAGTCCAGCGCGTCGCCGGCGGGGATGCGGTTTTCTCCCCGCGGCTGGCGGGCTTCGTGCTCGACGCGTTCGCCGCCGGCGACGTAGCTGTCGTCGACTCCGACCTCGACCGGCTGACCGCCCGGGAGCGGGAGGTCCTGCGCCTGATCGCCCGGGGCTATGCGTACAAGGAGGTGGCCAGGGAGCTGGTGATCTCGCTGAAGACCGTGGAGACCCACGTGTCCTCCGTGCTGCGCAAGCTCCAGCTGTCCAACCGGCACGAACTGACCCGGTGGGCCGCGGCGCGACGGCTGGTGTGAACAGCGCGACAGGCCCCCTCCGGCCTCAGCGACGAGACCCGCAGGAGGGCAGCCAGCGGTGTCGAACTCCAGTGCGGTGCGCCTTCGACTCGTCAGTGCCCTCGCCGCCTCCGCCGTGGTCGCGGCCTCCCTCGTCGCCTCTGCGGCGCCGGGCGCTGGCCCGCTCCGGTTCGCCGCCACGGTCGTGGCGGGTGCCGGCGGTGAGCCCAACGTCGCCGTCTCCCCCGACGGCAAGACCGTCCTCATCGACGGCCTCAACGGCGGGCACGGCGAGCCGGCGGCCCTGAGTCGCTCCGTCGACGGTGGCCGGACGTTCCGTGCGCTGCACCCGACGTTCAGCAACACCGGGGGCGGCGACTTCGACATGCGCTTCCTGGACAACCACACGCTGATCGCTGTGGACTTGTCGCTCAGCGACGGCATCTACGTGCACCGCAGCACTGACCGGGGCAGCACGTGGACGACAACGGTCATCCACACCGACGTGTACGACCGTCCGTGGGTGGAGCACGCCGGGGCCGACCGGGTCTACGTGGTCACCAAGGGCTTCGACGGCGTCCCGTACCTGTACACGTCCGGCGACGGGGGACGGACGTTCGGCAGCACACCGACACCGGTGTATGGGACGGGTGTTGTCCCCGCTGAGGCCGGCGGCACCTCGCCCAACCCGGTCGAGGCGTTCGTGACCAACCAGAACGCCTACGTCGACCATGTCGTGACCGATCCGCGCACCGGTGGGCTGTACGTGCTGTACGGCATCGACAGCGCCCAGACCTACGGGCCGGCGAACCCCACCGGTGTGCCCAGTCGCCTGTACGTGGCGCACCTGCAGGAGAACGGCCAGTTCGTCAGTCATCCGGTCTACCTGGGAGGTGCCGGCGACGGATTCGTCGACGGCTTCAACTGGATGACGGTCGACCGGTCCGGGACGCTCTACGTGCTGGGCAACGGGCTGCACGCCGGACATGAGTCCGCGTGGCTGTCGTTCAGCAAGGACGCGGGCGTGACGTGGTCCCCGCTGGTCGACGTGGGCCGTCCCGGTGCCACCAACATCTACGGCAGCATCGCCGGTGCCGGCCGCGGCGTGCTGTCGCTGGTCACCCTGCGCGGCAGCAACGCCAACCCCTCGCTACCGCAGCCCTGGTATGCGGAGATGAGCCGGATCACCGCTGCCGACACCGCCAACCCCCATGTAGAGCGGGTTCGGGCCCTGAACAAGCCCGTGCACACCTCGGACGTCTGCTTCTCGGGGATCCTCTGCGGGGTCCCCGGCTTCGGTAGCAACCGCCAACTGCTCGATTACATCTGGAACGCGGTAGGCCCGGACGGCCGGGCGCACGCCGTGGTGGCCAGTGACGGTCCGGCCTCCGGCAGCAGCGGCAGCCGCGTCGACGTGGTCTATCTGCGCCAGGTCGGGGGACCAGTGAACGGCCCGGGCGCACCGAGCTGAAAGCCCCTACGCTGGCGCCGTGCTGGACCTGCTCACTGCCGTTGCCGTGTTCACGCTCACCGTCGCCGTGGGTGCGGGCCTGCTCGCCGCGCTGACGGCGCTGCCGTGGTTCGTCGCCGTCGAGATGGCCGAGCGCCGTGGCTTCTCCCTCACCCGCTGGGGCGCGGGGAGCCTGGCGGCGTCCGGGGTCGGCCTTGCTCTGGCGCAGATCCTGCGCGGCGCCAAGGCGCCCACGGTCCTCTGGGTGGTCACGCTCACGCTCTGCTGGTCGGTGCCTGGCGTGCTGTGGCTGACCGAGGCCGGCCAGGTCCGCATCGGCGGCCGGACCGGCCAGCACCAGTAGCAGGAATCAGCCCGTCTGGATCACCCGGAAGGCCTCGGCCAGCCGACCTTCCGGCAGCCCCGCCAGGCTGGCGTTGTGACCCGTCCAGGCGCGCAGCATCCCCTCGAGGTCGCTCATGTGCGCGGTCTGCGAATGGTGCCGGCGCAGGGCCGCGAGCTTGCGGTCGAACACGTCCGTGATGTCCACGACCTGCTCGGTGCCCGCGCTCATCAGCCACACCTCCTCCACCGTCCAGGCGGCCAGCCCTTCCTCTGCGAGCTCGAGATGCGTGAAGGGGTTACGCGCATCCGGATACACCGCGCACAGGGTGGCCTCGCCTGCAGCGAGATGGTCCGGGTGGTTGGCGTAGATGCGCTCCCAGGTGCGCTGAGGCGACTGCGTCAGGACCCGCTGCGGCCGCACCTGCCGGATGACCCGTGAGAGGTCACGCCGAAGGTCCAGGCTGACCTCGAGCCGGCCGTCCGGGTAGCCGAGGAAGATGACCTCGTCGACCCCGACCTCCTTGGCGGCTGCCCGCTGCTCGGCCTGCCGGATCGCGCCGATCTCCGACCTCGGGACGGCCTCATCGAACCCACCCGCATCCCCGTCGGTGACGCAGCAGTACGTCACGTCCAGGCCCGCCGCGGTCCAGGTGGCCACCGTCCCGGCGGCCCCGAAGTCGACATCGTCGGGGTGTGCGACGACGACCAGGACGCGCTCGATCTCCGTTGGCTGTGTCATGAACCCTGCCGCATTCCCATGCAGGACTCTAAGCATGAACGACGCCGCCAACTGTCACCGGACCCCCGTATCCTTGAGGAGGTGAGCCTCGATCCGTTCGTCACCGAGGTGACCGGCCCACCCCCGCCGCGCGGGGAACGTCTCCTCGAGGGCCTCAACACACAGCAGCACGCTGCGGTCGTGCACGCCGGGTCCCCGCTGCTCGTGGTGGCCGGAGCCGGCTCGGGAAAGACCAAGGTCCTGACCACCAGGATCGCCTGGCTGCTCGCCGAGCGCCGGGTGCAGCCGGGTGAGGTCCTGGCGATCACGTTCACCAACAAGGCCGCGGGCGAAATGAAGGAGCGCGTTGCTGCGCTGGTCGGGGGACGAGCCCGGGTCATGTGGGTGTCGACGTTCCACTCGGCCTGCGTGCGGATCCTGCGGGCCGAGGCGTCGAAGCTGGGGTTCACCAGCACCTTCTCCATCTATGACCAGGCCGACGCCCAGCGGCTGATGACCCTGGTGTGCCGCGACCTAGACCTCGACCCGAAGCGTTTCCCGGCACGGGTGATGAGCAACCAGGTCAGCGATCTCAAGAACGAGCTGGTGGACTGGGAAACCGCGCGCAGCCGCGCGAACGGGTACCTGCAGGAGCAGGTCGCGGAGGTCTATGCCGTCTACCAGCGGCGGTTGCGCGAAGCCAACGCTCTGGACTTCGACGACCTCATCATGACGGCGGTGTCCCTGCTCCAGGCCTTCCCGGATGTCGCCGAGCACTACCGGCGGCGGTTCCGGCACGTGCTGGTCGACGAGTACCAGGACACCAACCACGCGCAGTACACGCTTGTGCGGGAGCTGGTGGGATCGGGCGGAGACGTCCCGGTCGCGGAGTTGTGCGTCGTCGGAGATGCGGACCAGTCCATCTACGCCTTCCGGGGCGCGGACATCCGCAACATCATGGCGTTCGAGGAGGACTTCCCGAGCTCACGGGTGATCCTCCTTGAGCAGAACTACCGGTCCACGCAGACGATCCTGTCCGCGGCGAACGGGGTCATCTCCTGCAACCCGGGTCGCAAGGACAAGCGACTGTGGACCGCGTCCGGCGACGGTGACCCGATCGTGGGCTACGTGGCGGACAACGAGCACGACGAGGCAGCGTTCGTCGCCGGGGAGGTGGACCGCCTCGGCGATGAACACGGGATCAAGCCGGCAGATGTGGCGGTCTTCTACCGGACCAATGCGCAGTCCCGGGTCTTCGAAGAGGTCTTCGTCCGGGTGGGGCTGCCCTACCGGGTCATCGGCGGGGTGCGCTTCTACGAGCGCAAGGAGGTGCGCGACGCCCTGGCCTACCTGCGCGTACTGGCCAACCCTGCCGACATCGTCTCCCTGCGCCGGGTGCTCAACACGCCCCGCCGCGGGATCGGCGACCGGGCGGAAGCTTGTCTGGAGGCGTTCGCGTCGCGTGAGCGCATCCCGTTCGGCGACGCTTTGCGGCGGTGCAGCGAGGTGCCGGGGATGGCCGCCCGCTCGGCCAAGGCGGTGCAGGACTTCGCCGACCTCATGGACGAGTTGCGGACGCTCGTGGAAGGGCAGATGCCGCCGGCCGAAGTGATCGAGGCGGTGCTGGACCGCACGGGCTACCTCGCTGAGCTGGCCAACAGCGACGACCCCCAGGACGAGAGCCGCGTGGAGAACCTGTCCGAGCTGGTGGGGGTGGCGCGCGAATTCGAGGAGCGGGTGCCCGACGGCGGGGTACCCGAGTTCCTCGAGCAGGTGTCGCTCGTCGCGGACGCCGACACCGTCCCCGGGGAGGGGGACGGCGTGGTGACCCTGATGACCTTGCACGCCGCGAAGGGCCTCGAGTACCCCGTCGTCTTCCTGACCGGTCTCGAGGACGGGGTCTTTCCGCACCTGCGGACTCTCGGCGACGAACGTGAGCTCCAGGAGGAGCGCCGGCTGGCGTATGTCGGCATCACCCGCGCCCGGGAGCGGCTGTACCTGTCGCGTTCCCACGTGCGCAGCGCGTGGGGGCAGACCGCCTACAACCCGGCGTCCCGGTTCCTCGACGAGGTCCCCGAGTCGCTGGTCGACTGGCGGCGCACGGCGTCGAGCGTGGCCTCGCCGCCCGCGATGGCTGCGGTGGCCAGCCGCCTTGTCGGGACCCCGCGGGGCAGGTCGGCCGGGCCGGGACTGCGCCCGATCCCGGACCTCCACGTGGGGGACCGGGTCAACCACGACGCCTTCGGGATGGGGACGGTGACGGCGACCCGCGGGGCCGGTGACTCGGCGCAGGCCGAGGTCGACTTCGGGGCAGGAACCGGAGCGAAATGGCTGCTGCTCAGGTATGCCCCGCTCGAGCGGATCTGACCGGCCGTCAGACGAAGACGCCGTGCAGGCGCAGCCACGGCACGGGGTCGATGGCAACCCCGCCGATGCGGATCTCGAAGTGCAGATGCGGCCCGGTCGAGTGCCCGGTGTTTCCCTCGAGCCCGATCACCTGACCGGCGGTGACGCGCTGGCCCGGGCTCACCTTGATCGCCGACAGGTGCCCGTAGACGGTTTCGATGCCCTCCGGGTGAGCGAGCTTGATGACGTTCCCGTAGCCGCTCTCCTGACCGGCCATGATGACGACACCGTCGGTGAGCGCCCGGATGTCCGAGCCGTACGGTCCGGCCAGGTCGATGCCCTCGTGCAGCCGACCCCACCGCATGCCGAACCCGGAGGAGAAGTAGCCGACACCCGGCCGGACGTACTGCGGTGCGACGGGAGCGTGGCGGGTCCGCGAAGCCCGGGCCACCCGGCTGGTGGCGGCCGCCGCCGCGACGTCCAGGGACTGACGGTCCAGGAGGTCCAGTGGCCGGGCGGTGCCGGCGTCGTCGAGCGGGGTCACGGACGAGGCGGCGAAGGCGCGGGTGGCCAGCAGCGGGACGTGAGGGAGCGCAGCCGAGCTGGCGTTGCCCACCACGGTCAGCCCGCCCAGCGCGAGGCCCGTCGCCAGCAGGAAGACAG
>JALYIZ010000057.1 GCA_030775505.1 Actinomycetota bacterium
GCCCAGGTCGCCCCAGGCACAAGTGGAGACCTTACCCTCCCCGCGCCGGAGGGTCAAAGCGAGGTGGGCCACACCGGGTTCTGTCAGGACGACACGCCGAAGGCGGGCGGGGCGGGCGACCGGCGGCCCGGACATGCCGCTGCCCCGGTCGACCGAGGGTGACCGGGGCAGCGGGGCGCGCGGACCTGCCTAGCTCATGACACAGCCGACCAGGAGCGGCTGGTTGCTCCACTCCAGCTGCAGGATGTACGGGTGCCCCTTGAGGGTCACGTCCGCTCCGTTGGCGTCTGTGGGGCCGTACGTGTGGTTGCACTGGTCTGAGCCCTCATCGCCGGTGACGGCCGTCCAGCCGTAGCCGACGATGGGGTCAGTGATCGTCTCCCAGTGCTCGTGCGAGGTCGCGTCGATGACGCCGTCGGCCTCGGGGTTGCCGTTGGGGCTCGACGGGGGCTGACAGCCGACCTGGTTGCCATAGAGCAGGTTGGCGTACAGGACGTCGGTGCCTGCGTGGGTGAACGAGCCGTGGTAGGCACAGAAGTTGGTCAGCGTGATCGCACCGGGGTTGGTGTACACGAAGAACTGGTGACCCACGCCGCCGGTCCAGCCCTTGGCGGCCAGGGCACGCACGACCTCGGCCTGGATGTCGGCGTCAGTCAGGTTGCCGTTCGGGTAGGGCGTCGTGTCGACGTAGGAGCCACCGAACGACGAGACATTGGTGATGTTCTGCTGAGGTCCATTGGTGGTCTGGTAGTACTGCGTGGTCGTCCCGAAGAGCGCGCTGCCGCCGATGTCCTGGAAGTAGCGCGAGATCAGCCCGTTGTAGCCGGCGTTGACCTGCGGGCCGGTGGTGGGCTCCCAGAAGATCGCGTACGCCGTGTTGCTGAGCTCCACCGGGCCCCCGCCGTACTGCAGCGGTACCCCGACGCCCAGAGGCAGCGCCCCGATGACAGGAGCCTCGTCCTTGGTCAGCCGCGGCAGCACGTGGATGTGCGTGCTGAGAGGCTTGGTGATGGTGGCCCCGCCGGGCAGGCTCGCGTTGGCTGGGGTGACTGAGGCGCCGACCGCTGCTGCGGCGAGGGCCAGGGCGCCGGTGAACAGGGCTGCGCGTCGGGCGATTGTGCCCATCGAACCTCCGGTAAGGGGGAGCTGGTGACTGCACAACGGACGAAGCGGGCAAATCTCGCGCCGACGCGCGCGCAGGTGCAGGCCGCCTACGGCGCCGTTGTCCCCGACCTGGTCGCGCCCGGGTTGGCCGTTCTGCTGTGCGGCATCAACCCGTCGTTGTGGTCCGGCGCCGTCGGCCTTCACTTCGCTACTCCCGGGAACCGGCTCTGGCCGGTGCTGCACGCCTCGGGGTGGACAGACCGCCAGCTCGACCCCTCCGAGACGGCCGACGTGCTTGCGGCAGGCCTGGGGATCACCAACCTGGTCATGCGGGCGACCGCCCGAGCGGACGAGCTGACACCCGACGAGATCCGCGCCGGCCTGGGCCGGGTGGAGGCGCTCGCCCGCCGCTGGCGCCCCGGCTGGGTCGCGTTCCTCGGCCTGGGCGCCTACCGGACGGCAACGGGTCACCGCGCGGCAGCAGTGGGCCCCCAGCCGGGTCGGCTGGGGCCAGCCCGGGTCTGGCTGCTTCCCAATCCGAGCGGACTCAACGCCTCCTGGCAGTTTCCCCGTCTCGCCGAGGCATACAGCACCCTTCGCCGGGCAGCGCTGGGTGATCCCACGCTGGGCTCACAACCGCCCACCTAGGATTGTCCGGTGGCGACGCCGGTGTCCGATCCGCCCGCGCCCACGCGACGCGCCGCGGTGCCGGCCCTCACTGGTCTCCGCTTCTTCGCCGCGGCCTGGGTCGTCGTCTTCCACTTTCGCAATGACGTAGGTGCCCTCTTCCCGAGCTGGGCTCAGGCCAGCTGGTTCTACGAGCGCGGCTTCCTCGGGGTCGACCTCTTCTTCATCCTCAGCGGTTTCATCCTGGCCTACAACTATCGCGACCGGCTCGCGGGAAGCCTCGACGCCCGGAGCTACCGGCACTTCCTGGGTCTGAGATTGGCCCGCATCTACCCGGTCCACCTGTTCACGCTCGCCGTCGTGCTGCTCATGGTGGTGACGGCCCAGCTGGCCGGACACCGGCTCAATCACACCCTCGACCACTTCACCGCCGGCGACTTCGCCGCGCAGCTGGCGCTAGTCGTCGCGTGGACATCGCATGCCCCGACGCTGGACTGGAACTACCCGGCCTGGTCCATCTCGGCGGAGTGGGCGGCCTACCTGACGTTCCCTCTGGTCGCCCTCGGTCTTCGGCGCAGCCGCAGCCTCCTCGCCGGCCTCGCCGGCGCGAGCGTCGCCCTCGCCGGCTACTTCCTGGTTTCCTTCTGGTCGGACAGCGCGCTCGTCCGGCTGGCCGGCGAGTTCGTGTGCGGAGTGTTCCTCTGCCAGATCTTCGACCATTCCCGACCGTCCCGGGTATGGGCGCGGGTCGCGGCCGCCACCGTGGTGCTGCTCGTCGTGGACCTCCGGTTCATCCGTGGAACGGCCGTCCTGGACCTGGCCGTCGTCATGTTCGCCGTGCTGATTCTGGCCCTCGCGCACGAGGGACGCGGACTGGCGGCTGTGCTGTCGGGGCGTCGGGTGGTGTTCCTCGGTGAGGCGTCGTACGCCCTCTACATGACGCATGCAGTCGTGGAGATGGCGGGCAGCAGCGTCGCGCCCATGCAGGCGTGGTCCGGCAAGCCGGTCGCTGCCCGCGTGGCCCTGCTGCTTGCTTACGGCATCGTCGTCCTCGCCGTGGCCATCGCCACGTACCTCGTGGTGGAGCGGCCGAGCCGGATCTGGTGGCGCCGGACGCTGATCCGGCCAGAACAGGACGCCAGGCGGGAGACCGGCGCTTCACAGAGCGCCCGGAGCTGACCGGAAAAGCGACTGGCCGCCCCCTCCGAGGAGGGGACGGCCAGTGCTCTCGTGCTTGCTGCTACGGGTCAGCGGTACTGGTCGCGTCCGTAGTCGAAGTCGTCCAGCGGAACCGCAGCGCCGCCGCCCTGGCCGAACGCGAAGTCCGGGTCGTCGTACCCGGCCATCGAGTACACCTGGGCACGCGCCTCCTCGGTGGGCTCGACCCGGATGTTGCGGTAGCGGCTGATGCCGGTACCCGCCGGGATGAGCTTGCCGATGATGACGTTCTCCTTCAGGCCAAGCAACGAGTCGCTCTTGGCCTGGATCGCCGCGTCGGTGAGCACGCGGGTCGTCTCCTGGAAGGAGGCGGCCGACAGCCACGACTCGGTGGCGAGCGAGGCCTTGGTGATCCCCATGAGCACGGGACGCCCGGCAGCGGGCTCCCCGCCCTCGGCCACCACGCGACGGTTCTCCGTCTCGAAGATGGTCCGCTCGATCAGGCCGCCCGGCAGGAAGTCGGTCGACCCGGCCTCGAGGATGTTCACCCGCTTCAACATCTGCCGGATGATCACCTCGATGTGCTTGTCGTGGATCGACACGCCCTGCGAGCGGTAGACCTCCTGCACCTCCGCAACCAGGTGCAGCTGCACCGCGCGCGGGCCGAGGATGCGCAGCACCTCATGGGGGTTGACCGCACCTTCGTGCAGCTTGTCGCCGACCTCGACGTGGTCGCCCTCTCCGACCCGCAGCCGGGCCCGCTTGGAGACCGGGTAGGCGATCTCCTCGCTGCCGTCGTCGGGGATCACGACGAGCTTGCGGGTCTTGTCGGTGTCGTCGATCCGGATGCGACCGGGGATCTCGGCGATCGGGGCGACGCCCTTGGGCGTGCGTGCCTCGAACAGCTCCACGACGCGGGGCAGGCCGTGAGTGATGTCCTCACCCGCGACGCCCCCGGTGTGGAACGTGCGCATCGTCAGCTGCGTACCGGGCTCGCCGATGGACTGCGCAGCAATGATGCCGACGGCCTCACCCACGTCCACGGTCTTGCCGGTCGCGAGCGACCGGCCGTAGCAGCTGGCACAGGTCCCGACCTTGGAGTCGCAGGTCAGCACACAGCGGACCTTGACCTCCTCGACACCGGCCTCGATCAGCGAGCCGATCGCGACGTCGCCGAGGTCGGCTCCGGCAGCCAGCAGCACCTTCCCGCCGACGACGACGTCCGCCGCGAGTGTGCGCGCGTACACGCTGGTCTCGACGTGGCCGTCACGGACCAGGACGCCCTCGCTGTTTCGCGAGCCGATGCCCATCACGACGCCTCGCTCGGTGCCGCAGTCCTCCTCACGGATGATCACGTCCTGCGAGACGTCGACGAGGCGGCGGGTCAGGTACCCCGAGTCCGCCGTGCGCAGCGCCGTGTCCGCCAGGCCCTTGCGGGCACCGTGCGTGGAGATGAAGTACTCCAGGACCGTGAGGCCCTCGCGGAAGTTGGCCTTGATCGGGCGCGGAATGATCTCGCCCTTGGGGTTGGCCACCAGTCCGCGCATGCCGGCGATCTGGCGGACCTGCATCATGTTCCCGCGGGCACCGGAGTGGACCATCATCCAGACCGGGTTGTCCTTCGGGAAGTTGGCTTCCATCTCGCGGGCGACCTCGGCTGTCGCCTTGGTCCAGATCTCGATGAGCTCCTGACGGCGCTCGTCGTCAGTGATCACCCCGCGGGAGTACTGCTTCTCGATCTTCTCCGCGTCGCCCTCGTAACGCTCGAGGATGGCGGCCTTGCCGGGCGGCGTAACGACGTCCTCGATGGAGATCGTGACGCCCGACCGGGTGGCCCAGCGGAAACCGGTCTCCTTGAGGGCGTCGAGCGTCGCCGCCACCTGAACCTTGGGGTACCGCTCGGCCAGGTCGTTGACGATCGTGCCCAGCTCACGCTTGGAGACCTCACGGTCGACGAACGGGTAGTCCACCGGAAGGGTCTCGTTGAACAACGTCCGGCCCAGCGTCGTCTCCAGGCGCACGCCCGAGCCGGTGCCGTCGACCTCGTCGCTGCTGTCGGCCGCCGCCACCCACCCGCGCGGCGGGACGACGTCACGCAGCCGGAGGGTGATCTTGGCCTGCAGGTCCAGCTCGCTGGCGTCGTAGGCCATGATCGCCTCGGCCAGGGAGGAGAAAGCGCGACCCTCGCCCTTCGCGCCGTCCTTCTGGGTGGTCAGGTAGTAGATCCCCAACACCATGTCCTGCGTCGGCGACGTGATCGGTCGGCCGTTGGCGGGCGACAGGATGTTGTTGGACGACAGCATCAGGATGCGCGCCTCGGCCTGAGCCTCGGCGGACAGCGGCAGGTGCACGGCCATCTGGTCACCGTCGAAGTCGGCGTTGAACGCGGTGCAGACCAACGGGTGGATCTGGATGGCCTTGCCCTCGACCAGTTGCGGCTCGAACGCCTGGATGCCCAGGCGGTGCAGCGTCGGCGCCCGGTTGAGCAGCACCGGGTGCTCGGTGATGACCTCTTCGAGCACGTCCCAGACCACGGGGCGGGCGCGTTCGACCATGCGCTTGGCGCTCTTGATGTTCTGCGCGTGGTTGAGGTCCACCAGCCGCTTCATGACGAACGGCTTGAACAGCTCCAGCGCCATCTGCTTGGGCAGGCCGCACTGATGCAGCTTGAGCTGCGGTCCCACGACGATGACCGAGCGGCCCGAGTAGTCCACCCGCTTGCCGAGCAGGTTCTGGCGGAACCGTCCCTGCTTGCCCTTGAGCATGTCCGACAGGGACTTGAGCGGGCGGTTTCCCGGTCCCGTCACGGGACGGCCGCGGCGGCCGTTGTCGAACAGCGCGTCCACGGCCTCCTGAAGCATGCGCTTCTCGTTGTTGACGATGATCTCGGGGGCTCCGAGGTCGAGCAGCCGCTTGAGCCGGTTGTTGCGGTTGATGACCCGGCGGTACAGGTCGTTGAGGTCCGATGTCGCGAAGCGGCCACCGTCGAGCTGAACCATGGGGCGCAGGTCGGGCGGGATGACCGGGACGCAGTCCAGGACCATGCCCATCGGGCTGTTGCGGGTGTTGAGGAAAGCCGCGACAACTTTCAGTCGCTTGAGCGCGCGGACCTTCTTCTGTCCCTTGCCGGACCGGATGGTCTCGCGCAGTGACTCGGCTTCGCCCTCGAGATCGAAGGACTCGAGCAGCCGCTGCAGCGCCTCGGCGCCCATCCCGCCTGTGAAGTACTGCCCGAACCGGTCCCGCAGCTCGCGGTAGAGCGACTCGTCGCCGACAAGCTGCTTGGGCTCGAGCTTCTTGAAGGTGTCGAGCACCTCCTCGAGCTTGTCGAGCTCGCGCTGAGCGCGGTCGCGGATCTGACGGAGCTCACGCTCGGCGCCTTCACGGACCTTGCGCCGGACGTCGCCCTTCGCGCCTTCGGCCTCGAGTGCGGCGATGTCCTCCTCGAGCTTCTTCTGCCGGGTCTCCGCGTCCGCGTCACGCTTGTCCTCGAGCCGCTTGCGCTCGACGGAGATCGTGGCCTCGACGGTGGCCAGGTCGCGGTGCCGCGCCTCAGCGTCCACCGACGTGATCAGGTAGGCCGCGAAATAGATAATCTTCTCGAGGTCCTTGGGGGCCAGGTCCAGCAGGTAGCCCAGCCGGGACGGGACGCCCTTGAAGTACCAGATGTGCGTGACCGGTGCGGCGAGCTCAATGTGGCCCATCCGCTCGCGGCGCACCTTGGCCCGGGTGACCTCCACTCCGCACCGCTCGCAGATGATGCCCTTGAAGCGGACGCGCTTGTACTTCCCGCAGTAGCACTCCCAGTCGCGGGTCGGCCCGAAGATCTTCTCGCAGAACAGGCCGTCCTTCTCGGGCTTGAGCGTGCGGTAGTTGATGGTCTCGGGCTTCTTCACCTCGCCGTGGGACCACTGACGAATGTCGTCGGCGGTGGCGAGGCCGATGCGCAGCTCGTCGAAGAAGTTGACGTCGAGCACGGTGCCTTCTCTCTTGGGCGGTACGGAAGATCGGGGAACGGTCTGCGGAGGTGCTGAACGGGTCCTGAGCCCCGTTCAACACATGATCTTTAGACCTCTTCGACGGAGCTGGGCTCGCGGCGGCTCAGGTCGATACCGAGCTCCTCCGCTGCACGGAACACGTCCTCGTCGGTGTCGCGCATCTCGATGGCCATGCCGTCGCTGGAGAGCACCTCGACGTTCAGGCACAGCGACTGCATTTCCTTGATGAGCACCTTGAAGGACTCGGGGATGCCCGGTTCCGGGATGTTCTCGCCCTTGACGATCGCCTCGTAGACCTTGACCCGGCCGAGGACGTCGTCGGACTTGATGGTCAGCAGCTCCTGCAGGGCGTAGGCGGCGCCGTACGCCTGCATCGCCCAGACCTCCATCTCGCCGAACCGCTGTCCGCCGAACTGGGCCTTACCACCCAGAGGCTGCTGCGTGATCATCGAGTAGGGGCCGGTCGACCGGGCGTGGATCTTGTCGTCGACCAGGTGGAGCAGCTTGAGGATGTAGATGTAGCCGACGCTGATCGGCTCGGGGAAGGGCTCCCCGGACCGGCCGTCGAGCAGCCTGGCCTTGCCCGTCGCGCCGATCAGCCGGGTCTTCGCGCCATCGTTGGCCAGGTTGTCGAAGGTGGCGGTGGTGCTGGCCAGCAGGCCGGTGATCTCGTCCTCACGCGCGCCGTCGAACACCGGCGTCGCGGTGTTGGTGCCCGGGGCCGCGTCAGCGGCACCGATCTCCCGCAGCCGCTTCTTCCACGGCTGGTCACTGCCCTCGACCTTCCAGCCGGCCTTGGCGACCCAGCCGAGGTGGGTCTCCAGGACCTGGCCGACGTTCATCCGACCAGGGACGCCGAGCGGGTTGAGCACGACGTCGACCGGCGTGCCGTCCTCGAGGAACGGCATGTCCTCGACGGGCAGGATCTTGGCGATGACGCCCTTGTTGCCGTGGCGGCCGGCGAGCTTGTCACCGTCGGTGATCTTGCGCTTCTGCGCCACGTAGACCCGGACCAGCTCGTTGACGCCGGGGGGCAGCTCGTCGCCGTCCTCCCGGCTGAAGACCCGGACACCGATGACCTTGCCGGACTCGCCGTGCGGCACCTTGAGGCTGGTGTCGCGGACCTCACGGGCCTTCTCGCCGAAGATCGCGCGCAGCAGCCGCTCCTCCGGGGTCAGCTCGGTCTCGCCCTTCGGCGTCACCTTGCCGACGAGGACGTCACCAGGGGTGACCTCCGCGCCGATCCGGATGATCCCGCGCTCGTCGAGGTCGGCGAGGACCTCCTCGGAGACGTTCGGGATGTCGCGGGTGATCTCCTCGGCGCCCAGCTTGGTGTCGCGGGCGTCGACCTCGTGCTCCTCGATGTGGATGGAGGTGAGCACGTCGTCCTGGACCAGTCGCTGGGACAGGATGATCGCGTCTTCGTAGTTGTGGCCCTCCCAGGGCATGAACGCCACCAGGAGGTTCTTGCCCAGCGCCATCTCGGAGTTCTGGGTGCAGGGGCCGTCGGCGATGACCTCGCCGAGCTCGACGCGCTGGCCCTCCTCGACGATGGGCTTCTGGTTGATGCAGGTGCCCTGGTTGCTGCGCCGGAACTTCGCCAGCCGGTAGGTGCGGCGGGTGCCGTCGTCGTGCATGACGGTGATGTAGTCGGCGGAGATCTCCTCCACCAGTCCGGCCTGCTCGGCCAGGATCACGTCACCCGCGTCGACGGCCGCGCGGTACTCCATGCCGGTACCGACCAGCGGCGACTCACTGCGCAGCAACGGAACGGCCTGCCGCATCATGTTGGACCCCATCAGGGCCCGGTTGGCGTCGTCGTGCTCGAGGAACGGGATCATCGCGGTGGCCACCGAAGTGATCTGCCGCGGCGAGACGTCCATGTAGTCGACGGCGTCAGGCGCGATGTAGTCGACCTCGCCGCCCTTCTTGCGCACGAGCACCTTCGAGCCGGAGAACGAGCCCTTCGCGTCCAGGGCCTCGTTGGCCTGGGCGATGACGTGCTTGTCCTCCTCGTCCGCCGTCAGGTAGTCCACCTGGTCGGTGACGCGGCCGTTGGTGACCTTGCGGTAGGGGGTCTCGACGAACCCGAAGGAGTTGATCCGGGCGAACGTCGCGAGCGAGCCGATCAGGCCGATGTTGGGCCCTTCCGGGGTCTCGATCGGGCACATCCGTCCGTAGTGCGACGGGTGCACGTCACGGACCTCGAAGCCGGCGCGCTCACGCGAGAGCCCACCGGGTCCCAGCGCGGACAGGCGGCGCTTGTGGGTCAGGCCCGACAACGGGTTGGTCTGGTCCATGAACTGGCTGAGCTGGGAGGTCCCGAAGAACTCCTTGATGCTCGCCACCACGGGCCGGATGTTGATCAGGGTCTGCGGCGTGATCGCCTCGACGTCCTGGGTCGTCATCCGCTCGCGGACCACGCGCTCCATCCGGGCCAGGCCCAGGCGGATCTGGTTCTGGATCAGCTCGCCGACCGTGCGCAGGCGACGGTTGCCGAAGTGGTCGATGTCGTCGGTCTCGTAGCCCTGCTCACCGGCATGCAGCTTCACGACGTAGTCGATCGTCGCGAGGATGTCGTCCTCTGTCAGGGTGCCCTGGTCGACGGGCAGGGAGAGCTCGAGCTTCTTGTTGACCTTGTAGCGGCCGACCTTGGCCAGGTCGTAGCGCTTGTGGTTGAAGAACAGGTTGTCCAGCAGGGTCTGCGCGGACTCGCGGGTCGGGGGCTCGCCGGGACGCAGCTTGCGGTAGATGTCGATGAGGGCGTCGTCCTGGCCCGTGGTGTGGTCCTTCTCGAGTGTCATCCGCATCGACTCGTAGTCGCCGTAGCGCTCAAGGATGCGGGCGTCGTCCCAGCCGAGGGCCTTGAGCAGCACCGTCACGGGCTGCTTGCGCTTGCGATCGATGCGCACCCCGACGGCGTCGCGCTTGTCGACCTCGAACTCCAGCCACGCACCACGCGACGGGATCACCTTGCAGGAGTAGGTGTCCTTGTCAGTGGTCTTGTCGATCTGCTTGTCGAAGTAGACGCCGGGCGAACGGACCAGCTGCGAGACCACGACGCGCTCGGTCCCGTTGATCACGAAGGTGCCCTTGTCGGTCATCATCGGGAAGTCGCCCATGAAGACCGTCTGGCTCTTGATCTCGCCGGTGGTGTTGTTCGTGAACTCCGCCGTGACGAACAGCGGAGCCGCGTACGTCATGTCCTTGTCCTTGCACTCCTCGACGGAGTACTTGGTCGGCTCGAACCGGTGGTCGCGGAACGACAGCGACATCGACCCGGAGAAGTCCTCGATCGGCGAGATCTCCTCGAAGATCTCCTCGAGGCCCGAGCGGGAGGAGACGTCGTCGCGGCCCTCGCCGAGGGCGGCGGCTAGCCGGGCCTGCCACGCCTCGTTGCCGACGAGCCAGTCGAAGGAGGAGATCTGCAGGTCGAGGAGGTTCGGGACCTCGAGGGGCTCGCGGATCTTGGCGAACGAGATGCGGGGGGTCTTGCTCGGGGCGGCCAAGAGGGGTCCTTCCGGCGGCAGCCCCATCCAGGGCGTGCCATGAACTCGATCCCAGGCGGCGCACGCACACTCGACCGGCCGCCCTAGGCATCTGGCCCAGGCGGGTATATGACGGGAGGCAGCGCAAAGAGGCAGTGTAGCCGCTGGCTACCTGCCTGTCGAGGGGTCACCTCGTCAGCGTTCCCGCTCCTCCCTGTCGCTGCCTGGGCGGTGCATGTGGGGGAAACAGTGACGACCACGCGGGCTTCCGTCAAGGGGCTGACCGGGGTGTGTTCATGTCCGGATCCCTTGTCCCGGGACCCGCGACGCGGGCCTTCGAGCCCCCTCGTGAGGCGGCGGCCGGCCTCTCGAGCCGCCGAACCCGGCTACCTGGCGACTTTGGGACAGTTTCGGCCCCGTGAGCGGACATTTCTCGTCGTTAGCCACACCCCGGAAGCGCCCGGCGACGCGTGCGGGCTCCCCTCCTAAAGCGCCTCGACCTTGCTGACCAACCACCGGCCACCGACGTCCACCAGCGTCATCCTGACCCGGTTCTGGTCGAGCTTCTCCCCGGTCACCCGGGTGCTGGTCGTGGTCTGGTTCACGAACAGCAGGACCACAGCGCTCTGCGGACCGGCCGAGACGACCCCCGCGAGGGCCACCTGAGCCGTCACCACCGCGCGGTACTGCAGGGCGGGAGGGCCGACGACCTTGGCGGTGGTCGATGCGTAGTCCCTGGCGAACGTCCCCGTGGTCAGGGCCTTGCCGCGGGCGAAGTCCGCGTCGAGGTGCCGGTAGTCGTAGGCGAGCAGCACGGCGGCGGCCGGCCTGGCGGCGTTGAGCGCGTCCCGCCGGGCAGCGTCGGTCTGGCTCTGCCGGTGGGCCTGCCAGGCCGCAAGCCCGGTGACGA
>JALYIZ010000058.1 GCA_030775505.1 Actinomycetota bacterium
AGTCCTCGCCCTGCGGGCCGCGGCCAGGGCGTTGGGCAGCTGGCGTCTGTCGGGCTGCACACTCGTCGTCACGCTCGAGCCCTGCACGATGTGCGCGGGCGCGCTGGTGCTCGCGCGGGTGTCCCGGCTGGTCTACGGGGCGGCCGACCCGAAGGCGGGTGCGGTGGAGTCCCTGTGGGACGTGGTGCGGGACCGGCGGCTCAACTCGCGGCCCGAAGTCGTCGGCGGGGTGCTTGGGCAGGAGTGCGGTGAGCTGCTGCGGCAGTTCTTCGAGCGGAGGCGCCCCCTTCGCTAGACTCGCCGGCGGTGGCGTGTCCGAGCGGCCGAAGGAGCACGCCTCGAAAGCGTGTGAGGGGGCAACTCCTCCGTGGGTTCAAATCCCACCGCCACCGCCAATCTGTGTAGGGCGCTCCGCTCGCCTGTGCTGGGTGTCCGCCGGCTGGGGCGGTCCGGGCGGCTCAGGTAGAGAAACCGCCGCCCACGCGCCGAGAATCGTCCGAAACTCAGCAGGTAGCGGGCGGGGAGCGCGTGGGCAGCGGTGGACCGCCGGTGTGACCCGCCAGTTGCACCCTTGGCCTGTCGAGGCGGCTAACGCAGAGAAACAGCCGCTCCCGCGGCGAGAAGCGTCCCAAACTCAGCAGGTAGCCGGGGGAGCGGCGCCGGCGGGGCGCTGGGCGGGTGGCGGGTGGCCGAGATCGTTACCTGCCGACCAGTGACCTGGCCCGGTGGCGAGCCCGCTGGACGGCGGCGGCAAGGCCCTGTGCCGCCTTGCGCGTCCTTGCCACCCTGCGGACGTCGTCCGACTGGGTCGGAGGCAGGAAGGGCTGGTCCACCCATTCCTCCGCCAGGGATCCCGACGACAGCCTCCGGTAGGCGGCCCACCGGGAGTTGTGCACCACGTTGATCCACCGGTGGTCATGGTCGAGGAACTCGATCAACCGCTGAACCCCCGGGATCCCGGCGTCGTCCACGACGAGCGTGCCGCCGCGCTTGAGCGCCGCCCCGGCGTAGAACCAGTCCAGAATCGCCAACGGGTAGGCGTGGCCACCGTCGATGAACACGACGTCGAGGTCACCCATGTCGAGGTTGGGCAGCACCTTGTCCGACCCGCCGGCCAGCAAGGTGACCCGGTCGATGCTGATCCCTTTTTCCGCGGACCAGCGCCGGAAGATCTCGCCCTCGGACTCGTTGAGGAACACCGATGTGTGATGGGCTCCGCCCAGCGCGAAGACCGCGGTGGACAGCCCGCACCCGGTTTCCAGCGTGCGGTCGCCGTCCCGGAGCACGTCGGCGATGAACTCGCAGCAGTCCGTTGCGGTGGCCCACACCCCTCGAGGGGCGTCGCGCTGGTGGGAATGGACGGGCGGCGGATCGGCGAAGATGCGGGCCAAGGCGTCGGGCGTCATGCAGGCAAGCCTGCCACGGCCCGTCCGGGGCCGGCCGGGGTCGGGCAGTCGGCCTCAGGGCAGCCGGGAAGGGTCGGCCGCTCCGAGTCCGGCCGCCACGCGACGAGCGGTCGCCAGGGCCTCCTCGAGGGTGAGGGCCGCTGCGGCGCGGGTCGCCTCGTTGCGCGCAGCCACCGCGACCCCGTCCCGCAGCGCCCGGTCGCGTTCGAGCAGGTGCCGCTCCTCCGGTGGACCGGTCTGGGGATCGAGCTGCGCCTGCTCGGTCGCCGCCATGAGCAGCAGTCCCCGGCCGACGTCCCCGCTCTCGAGACCAAGGGCGCCCAAGTGGTGGAGCACGGTCAGGCACATGCTGCGGTTTCCCGTGCGGGCGTTGCCCTCGGCGGCTGCGAGAAGCTCGGCGGCTGCTTCGGCCACGTTTCCCGAGGTGCGCGCGAGGAGTCCTCGACTCCACGCGGCGGCGGTTTCCAGCACCGGCGGCGCGCCATGCTGCAGGGAGAGGGTCCGTACCTCATCGAGGAGTTCCGCAGCCAGGGGCAGCGCGCCCATGGCCAACGCCAGGTTGGCCCGGTTGCACATCGCCAGGGCCCTGTTGACCGGACTGCCGACGTACTCCCGCAGGCTCGCCTCGGACGCCTCGGCGGCTTCGGCCCACCTCCCCGACCGCGCGTGGTTGGAGGCGAGGTAGTCCAGCGTCCGCCCGACATGGGCTCCCGCCCGGCGTTGGGCGACGAGGGCTTGTTCGAGCAGCGCGCGGGCACCGTCACGGTCCCCGAGCTCTTCGAGGACCTCGGCCGTCTGCGACTGGAGGGCCGCCACCTCCAGGACGTCGCCGAGCTCCCGGGCGAGCTCCAGGGCCTGGGTCGTCAGATCAAGAGCCTCCTGGTAGCGGTCGCCCCAGTACGCCTGGTAGCCCAGCTCGGCGAGGGTTCGGAGCTCGCCCAGCGTGGCGCCCTCGGCGGTGTAGAGGGCGCGGGCCGTCTCGAGCCGCTGACGCGCGGCGTCCGGATCGCCTTCCCAGTGGTAGCTGTAGCAGCCGAGGGCCTGGTTGAGCTCAGCGCGCGCGGACGCTGGAAGCCCCGGCCGGGCTTCCAGCTGCCGGAGCCGGGTGACCGGCCCGTCGGCGGCCTGACCGAGGGTCGCGTGGATGTAGGCGGCGTCCGCGCGGACACCCACGTCGGTGAGCCCGATCGCGTACGCCTCCGCGGCGAGTTCGGGCAGCCGCGCGAACACCGCCTCCGAACGGTCCGTGATCAGTCGGCCGCTCAGCAGCTCCAGGTGCACGGACAGTCGAACGTCGACCGGGAGGTCGTGGGCCAGCAGCTGGCTCAGCTGGCTGTCCGCGACCGCGACCTGTCCGCGACAGCGGGCGTAGGGCGCGAGCGCTGTCGCCAGGGTCGCCGCGTCCTGCGGCGCATCGTGCAGCGCCAGGCGGACCGCCTCGTGAAGGTCGGCTGCCTCCGCGTCGAGGCGGTGCAGCCACTCGCCGAAGGACTCGTCGCGGCCCAGGCGGACCCAGCCGATCGCCCATTCCCGGTGCCGTCGCCTGGTGGCTGCCGCGTCGTCGGCCGGCTGCTGGTCGGCCGCAAAGGCGCGGACTGACTCGAGCATCCGGAATCGTCTGGCGCCGTTGCGTGACTCCGCCGTCAGAAGGGACTTGTGCTGGAGCCCGGTCAGCCCCTCCACGATCGCGGCGCGACTCAGCCGATCGTCCGCGCAGACCGCCTCCACCGTCGCCGTCGTCGCCCCGGCGGCGAACACCGACAGTCGGCACAGGAGCAGCTGGTCGTCATCGCGGCACAGCCGGTAGGACCAGGCGACCGTCGCGGCCAGGGTGACCTGCCGCCCGCCCGCCTGCCCCCGCAGCTCGCTCGGCCCGCCGTGCTCGGTCAGCAGCTGGTGGGCGATCTCGTCGAGTGCGAAGACAGCGGTCCGCGCCGCTGCCAGCTCGATGCCGAGTGGCAGTCCGCCCAGCGCGCGGACGAGCCCGGCCAGGGCGCGCCCATCCCGCTCGGGAAGCAACTCGACCCCGGCCTGGCCGGCTCGCTCGACGAGCAGCGCGACCGCAGGGTTTCTTGCCAGGTGATCAGGGGAGTCGTGCTCGGCGGGCAGGGCGAGGGGGTCCAGTCGCACCACGTCTTCGTTGTGGGCCCCCAGTGGTCGGCGGCTCGTGACGAGGATGCCGATGGATGGCGGCAGGCTGTCGACCAGCGTGACGCAGGCGTCGCTGACGTGCTCGGCGTTGTCCAGAACCAGAAGGAGCTGTCGTCGTGACGACGCGTCGATGAGCGACGCGTGCAGCCCGCGCCCGGGCGACTCCCGTACCCCGAGAGCGGTGGCCACCATCGGGACCAGGTCCGCTCCTGCCACCACGGCCGCCAGGTCGACCAGCCGCACCCCGTCCGGCCAGGCCGCCGCAGCGTCGCGCGCGACCCGAAGCGCCACCCGGGTCTTGCCCACGCCCCCCGGGCCCGTGAGGGTCACGACCGCTCCCGGTGTCAGCCGCCGGGCGAGGTCTGCCAGCTCGTTGTCCCGACCGACCAGGCTTGAGCGGTCCGGGGGGAGGTCGTGTCCGGGGGCCGGCGGTGTCCGCAGGGCGGGAAAGTCGTCGTCCAGGCCCGGACCGGCTACCTGGAACAGAAAGACCGGGTCGTCGAAGTCCTTCAGCAGATGGGGCCCGAGGCTGCGCAGCCTCAAGCCGCCGACGAGGTCCCCGGCCGCCTCGGCGGTGGCCCCGCTCGCCACGATCTGGCCGCCGTGGCCGGAGTCGGCGACCCGCGCTGCCTGATGCACCGCCAGCGCCGTGTACCCCTGGCCGTTGGGGTGCGCCGGTCCGGTGTGCAGGCCCATCCGCACGCGCAGGGACACTCCGGCGGGCCAGGGGTGCCGCGCGACCTCACGTTGCGCTTGGGCCGCGGCCGTCAACGCACCGGCAGCGTCGCTGAACGCCACCATCAGCCCGTCGCCCGTCGAGCTGACGATGACCCCGCCCTCCCGCGCCAGGCACTGGCCGAGGAGGTCGTCGTGCTGGCTGATCAGCTCCCGGAAGGCATCACCGAGCTGCCGGTGAAGCCGGGTCGAGCCCTCGACGTCGGTGAACAGGAACGTCACGATGCCGGCCGGGAGCACCCCCATCTGTCGAGCCTGGCACAGGGCAGAGCCCTGCGCAGCGGTCGTCAGGCGCTTCCGCCGTCGGCCACGAGGAGCTTGAAGGCGTGGTCCCAGCTGCCGGACTTCATCCCGATGGCCACCCAGGTCAGGCACAACGGCTCGAGATAGCGCGAGGCCGCGATGCCGCCCACATCGGCGACCCCCCATCCGGTCGCATGCAGCAGCTCCGTCACCGTGGCCTTGGCCGCCTCGTCGTCGCCCGCGATGAACATGGTGGGCGGACCGCCCGGCAGATCGGGGTCGACCATCCGGCTGTTCCCCACGGTGTTGTAGGCCTTCACGACGCGGCACGCGGCGGCGGCGCGGGCGACCCGCTCACCCAGCGAGTCCTGCCATCCGACGAACAGCTGGGGGGCACCGCTGGAGAAGTCCAGGGGGTTCGTCGCGTCGATGAGGATCTTCCCGGCCAGCTCGGTGGCCAGCCGTCCCGCGAGCTCCTCCGCGACCTCCCCTTTCACGGCAAGGACGGCGAGCTCGGCCCATAGAGCGGCATCGGCAAAAGGCTGGGCACGGACCCCGTCGATCGCGGCCACGGCCTGGCGGGTCCCGATCACGACCTCGTGGCCGTGGCGGAGGTAGCCGGCCGCCAACGACTGGGCGACGACGCCGGACCCCAGAAGTGCGATCTTCATACCGACTGCTCCGTGTCGCTCCCGGCCGTCGGGGGTACCCGACGGCAGAATGCAGTGAGCCCCCTCCATGTATGAGATGGAGGGGGCTCACCCGACCTGGCTGCACCGACGTTCCGATCGCTCGGAGGTCGTGCGTTGCCCTGCCGGACACCGACCGTCGGGGACCGCCGTCAGCGCCGGTCGCCCGGCGCGTCCTGCGTGCCACGGTCGCCCGTGACTGTCCTCGATCTGGCGGAGACCACCACCCGTAGTCCCGGTCGCCCGGCACTTCGTCTGGCTGTCGGAGTTGCCCCCGACCTGGTCTCCGTTCCCGGTGACGAGTGCAAGTTGTAGTGGGTGGCGAACAGGTGCACAAGGGCTTTCCTCAAGGAATTTCGAGAAGTTTTGACTGCCCACAAGATGTCCACAGATTGCGTCGGGTTATCCCCGGAAGATCGCTCTCGTCCACAGTTGCGGTCCACAGGAGCAGGTGGTTCTGGGGCGCCGGAGGCTGCCGTTCATGAGAGTCTTCCCCGCGTGATCAGTGCCGTGGCTCAGGCCACGAGTCCCGCGCGGGGCCTGCTGCGCGTGACCCGCGCGGGAACTCTGGCCTGCGTGGCCCTCGGCGGCGCGATCGTGGCGCACCTTGTCGCCGACGACTGCCTCCCCGTTCCCGGTCTCGTGCTCGCGGCCGTCCTGCTGCTTCCGGGCGCCTGGGCCTACACGGCCCGTCAACAGTCGACCAGCGGTCTCGCAGTCTGGCTGCTCGCCGCCCAGGTGGGACTGCACGGGGTACTCACCGGCCTCTGCGGATCCAGCCCCACCGGTGCGGTGCCGCCGCTGGCTGTGGTCCTCGGGCATCTCGCCGCCGTCGGTCTCCTCGCCGTGGTGATGTGCGCCGCTGACCGCCGGTCCTGGCAGCGGGCGGCCGTGGCGCTCGCCCGGCTGTTCACGCCCCCCACCGCGGTCACCTGCATCCACGGGTCTGCTGCCCCACGCCCGGTGAGCGGGCAGACGTCCGTCCCCGCGTCCGTGTCGCGGCGGACCCCGAAAGTCCTGCGCGGTCCGCCCGTCACCCTCTGACGCCCCCGGTGACCGCGCGGCGGGCGTCCACGCGACCCCCACCGCTTTCGGCCCAGGAGGCATCCCATGTCCGGCTCGACCATCGTGCTCGCGCACGCATTCGGTAAGCGTTACGACCTGCCCATCCCACTCGTGCTGTTCGTCGTCGGCGGAGCCCTCGTCGTCGTCCTGTCCTTCCTGCTGGTCATGCGCCGCGAGGTGCGCGGCGACGAACAGCCAGTGGTCGAGGGCACGGAGGCCCTCCCCATGGGGCCCACCCACCCGGCGCTCGGCGCGCTGGCCGTGCTGGTCACGGCAGTGCTGGTCGTCGTCGGCATCGTGGGCAGCCAGGTGGTGTCCGAAAACATCGTTCCCACGCTGTTCTGGCTGGTCGTGTGGATCGGTGTCCCCGTGAGCTGTGGGCTCGTGGGGGACTGGACCCGTCCCCTGAACCCCTTCGCAGCTCTCGTGCGGCTCGTCGACCGACCGCGTGTGCGCGCAGTCGTCCTCGCGCGCGAACAGCCGCTGGCCTGGCCCTCCTGGGCCGGCTGGTGGCCAGCCGTGGCCTTGTTCGTCCTGCTCGTCTGCGGTGAGCTGATCGTCAACCTGTTCGCCACCCAGCCGGCTGTCATCGGGATCGGCCTGCTCGTCTACGCCGTAGCGAACCTGGTGGCGGGACTGATCTACGGGCGTGCCTGGCTGCTTCGCGGCGAGGTGTTCTCGGTGCTCTTCGCCACCTGGGGCCGCCTCGGCTGGTGGAGGTGGGGGGCAGCCGGTCGCACGGGGTTTGCCGGCGGGCTCACAGTGCCGTTCGAGCGACGGGTGAGCCGGATTGCGTTCGTGCTGCTGCTCCTTCTCTCGGTCAACTTCGACGGCCTGCTGGCGACGCCCCAGTGGATGCGGCTGGAACGCGATCTTCCCGGCGGTATCGGCCACCACCCGCACCAGCTCCAACTGTTCCGACTGGGCAGCCTGCTTGCGCTCATCCTGGTTCTCACCGCGGCCTTCAGCGCCTTCGCCTGGGCTTCGGCCCGAGCCGGCCGGCATGGCACGGGTCTGTTGCAGTCCCTCACCGGCCTCGTGCCGAGCCTGACCCCCATTGCCTTCGGCTACCTGGTGGCGCACAACGCGCAGTATTTCTTCGGCAACATCCAGCTTCTTTTCCCGCTGATCGGCAACCCGGTGGGACGGCCGTCCTGGCCGATCCACCTGCCGTACCCGTTCAACGACACCTACGAGCCGGCCTACACGGCGCTACCGACCGCGTTCTACTGGTATCTCGGGGTGGTGGCCATCGTGGTGGCGCATGTCGTCGCGGTGATCCTGGCCCACCGTCACCTTGCCCAACGCGGTGCGGACGAGCGGGGCGCCCGGGCCAGTGAGTACCCGTGGCTGGTCGCCATGGTCTGCTACACCGTGTTCAGCCTGATCCTCATCGCGCAGCCGCTCGTGACGGGTTCTGCATGAAGGCGCGCACGGTCGCGGCAGTCCTTGCCGTCGGATGGCTCGCCACGCCCCACGCGGTGGCCCTCTATGACGGGGTCGGCTTCCCCGACCAGCCCTACCGCTACGTGACGGCTCCGCCGGGCCAGGGTGGCCGTCCCGCCCCGACGGGCGCGGCGGGCTCGTCGCCGGTGTCGTTCGGCATCAACGCTGCCGGTCTGCACCTGGCAAGCAACGAGTCGGGGCCACAGGTCGTGGTCGACCTCCCGGCCGGCTCGCTGATCGTCAAGGGCGGGCACGCGGTCCGGGCGGCTGTCGAGCCACTCGGGCCGGACGTCCAGCCGACCGAGGGGAGTGTGGACAGCAACGTCTACCGCGTCACGATCCAGGCTGACGCGGGTGCGGCCCAGCTCTCGCCAGACGGCTCGGCCTACCTCTACCTCAGGGCGGCCCAGCTGACCGATCCGCTGCCCCACCTGGACTACCGGCCCTCAGCTGGAGCGACCTGGCAGTCACTGAAGACCGACCGCATCGGCACGGACGTCTTCAGCGCCCCCGTCCAGGGCCCGGGCGACTATGCCGTCGTGAAGCTCGCGAAGGCAAAGGCGGGCGGGTCCGGCGCCACGTCACGCGTCCTGCTGCTCGTCGGCGGCATCGCGATCCTGCTGGGGCTGGCGGTGTTCGCCATCCGGCGCACCGGTGGGGCAGAGGGTGCTGCCTGACCCGCGACGCCTCGTCGTCGCCGCGGCAGTGGCGGCGTCCGGCGGGCTCCTCGCCGCCGGTGCCGGAGTGCCCCTCTACGACGGGGTCGGCTTTCCGGACGAGCCCTACCGCTACGTCTCGCCCCCTCCGGGCTACCCGCAGACGCCACCGGCCACCTCTGGCGTGGGCTCGCTGCCGATCCGCGCCGGGCAGGTTGCGGACGACCTGGTAGTCGCCACCGACGAGCAGGGGAGCCAGGCCTCTCTCTACGTGCCGGGCGGCTCACTGGTCGTTCCTGCGGGAGCCACCGGGGGAACGGTCCGGGTGGTGGTCACCCCGCGCGCCGCCGACCCACCGCCACCCGACGGAATGGCCGATGGCAACGCCTACGACGTGGACGTGAGCAGCACGGCCGGCGACGTCCGCCTCAGCCCGACGGCCGTCGCGCGGATCACCCTTCGCGACGCCCTCCGAGGGAGGGAGCCGGTGATGGAGTTCCACGCCGCGGGCGGCGGCTCGAGCTGGGTCAGGCTGGCCACCGACCGGGTGGGCGCCGACATCTACGCGGCGCCGCTGGCGCAGCAGGGCCGGTACCTCCTCGTCCTCCCTGGAGCGGCGGCACCACGCGCGAAGGGGTCGGCCAGCGGCCAGGTCCCGCTCGTCATCGGTGCCGCCGCTCTCGTCGCGATCCTCGTCCTGGTCGGCGTCCGCTTCACTCGCGGAAGCTCGGCGGGCACGGGGTGAGCGCGGGGTGAGCGCGGGGTGAGGACTGCGGTCCAGGCTCCCGTCCTGCTGCTCGTGGGGTTCGGTTCCGCCGTCGCTGTCCGGGTGGGGGTCGGCGGCCCCGGCGTCGCGCAGAGCCGGTCGGCTGGGCTCGCCTTCGCCGCGTGCCTGCTGGCCCTCACGGCGGTGAGCCGCACCAGGATCCGGCTCACCCGCTACGCGCTGGGGATAGGCGTTGCGGGTGCTGTCCTGCTCTGTGTGCCGGTGCTGCTGAGCCGGCTCGGTCGTCCGCTCCACCCGGCCGGCGGGTTCGCCGCCTGGGCCGCCGTCGTCGCGGTCGTCGCGGTGGCGGAGGAGCTGTTCCTGCGCGGGGCGCTGTTCGACGCCGTGAACGCCGCTGCCGGTGAGCTGTCAGCGATCGTGGTCGGGGCAGTGGCGTTCACCCTTCTTCATGTTCCTCTTTATGGTTGGCACGTCATCCCGCTGGACCTGGCGGTGGGCATCGTCCTCGGCGAGCTGCGCCGGCGGTCAGGAACCGCAGCTGCTCCGGCGGTCGCCCACACGCTGGCCGACTTCGCCGCCTGGTTCCTGCGCTGACGGCCGGGCGCCGTCCTAGAGTGGCCGGGTCCAGCGCCACCCCTAGGAGCCCGCACTGTCCTCCCCACGCAGCCGCCTCGAGGCCCGTATCAGGCCGTTGCTCGCGGAACTCGGCAAGTTCCTCGTCGTCGGCGGGGCGTGCTTCGTCCTCGACACCGCCCTGGCCAACGTCTTCCACTTCGCGGTCGGCCTCGGGCCCACCACGTCGAAGGCGCTGTCGACCGTCATCGCCGTCGCTGCCTCCTACGTCGGGAACCGGCTTTGGTCGTTCGCGCACCGGATCGACCAGGAGAGCCCGACGCACGGTCGTGACGCGACCGCGTACCTCGTCATCAATGCGGTCGGGTTGGTGATCACGTTGGTTCCGGTCGACGTCATCCACTACGTCCTGCACCACACGGGCGGGGTCGCGTTCAACCTTGGCAGTGTGATCGGGACGGGTATGGCGACGGTGTTCCGCTTCTGGTCCTACCGGCGGTTCGTGTTCATCGGGGACCGGGAGCAGGCCGAGCTGCAGGCGCTCGTCTGACGATCAGGCGCTGGATCGACCAGGTGGTGCCCGGAGGCCGGGCTACGCCCCCCGAAGACCCGCATGGCGGAGGATGCGAGATTCGAACTCGCGAGGGGTTGCCCCCAACACGCTTTCCAAGCGTGCGCCATAGGCCAACTAGGCGAATCCTCCGCTCGCGAGTCTAGCGAATCGCACAGCCCCGGCGGAGCCCGGCGGGGAGCAGCCCGCTGCGTCTACAGTGGGCGGCAGACCCCTCGTGCGGCGCCTATCTCGCTGAACTCCCCCAGGGCCGGAAGGCAGCAAGGGCAGGCGGGCTCTGGGTGGGTGCGCGAGGGGTCCTCCACGTCGACAGGGGCGAAAGCGTGAGCCTGGCTCTCTACCGCAAGTACCGGCCCGGCTCGTTCGGCGAGGTCCTCGGGCAGGAACACGTCACCGGGCCGCTGCAGCAGGCGCTGCGCAACGACCGGATCCATCACGCCTATCTGTTCAGCGGCCCCCGCGGGTGCGGGAAGACCTCCAGTGCGCGCATCCTGGCCCGCTCGCTGAACTGTGAGAAGGGCCCAACGCCCGACCCGTGCGGTTCCTGCGACTCATGCGTCGCACTCGCCCCCAACGGCCCCGGCTCGTTGGACGTCGTCGAGATCGATGCTGCCTCCCACGGGGGCGTCGACGACGCGCGTGACCTACGCGAGCGGGCGTTCTACGCGCCCGTCTCCAGCCGATTCAAGGTGTACATCATCGACGAGGCGCACATGGTCTCCCGGGAAGGGTTCAACGCGCTGCTCAAGCTCGTCGAGGAGCCGCCGGACTTCCTGCGGTTTGTCTTCGCCACGACCGAGCCGGAGAAGGTCCTGCAGACGATCCGCTCCCGCACGCACCACTACCCGTTCCGGCTGATGCCCCGCAGGGACCTGACGGCTCTGCTGACCTCCGTGGTCGAGGCGGAGGGCATCACGGTCGACCCACAGGTGCTGCCGCTGGTGGTGCGGGCCGCGGCCGGGTCCGCACGCGACGGC
>JALYIZ010000059.1 GCA_030775505.1 Actinomycetota bacterium
GCGCTGCGCGGGGCGATCCGGTGGGTGCCCGCAGCTGAAGCCACCGGACCCGGGGCGGGACAGCGACCGGTCGCTCGCAGACGGCCGTCCTGGTTGTGGCCGGTCTTCGCGCTGGTCGCACTCGCGGTGGTGGTGGCTGCCGGGTGTGCCCTGCGGCGCCGGCGCCGGGGGTCAGAAGGGCAGGCTGAGTCGTCGTAATCGGTTGCGGGCTTGTCCACTGAGGTTCGGGAAGGTGCGGGACGGGGAACATGCCGATCATGCGGATCGGCTCGCTTCTCCTCGTCGCCTGGCTGCTGATCGGAGCGGTCGCGGCCGGTCAGCGGCACTACTTCGACAGCTCCTCGACCAACTGCGCGCAGGTCGGGACGACGGTCGTGACCGTGCTCGCCGGCCCGCTCAACTACGTCGGGGCCAACCCCAAGGTCACCTGCCACGTGCCGCAACCCAGCAAGTAGGGGCGGTCAGCGGGGGTCGAGCGAGCTGCGCCGGGCGAGCTCCCCGAGCGCGGCCTGCAGCAGCTCCGGGTACTCGAGCGGCAGGAAGTGGCTCCCCGGAAGCACGGTCACCTGCGCGTGCGGAATCCGCGACGCCGCCGCCGTGACGTCGTGCATGGACGTGAGGATGTCGTGCTGCCCGGCGACCAGCGTCACCGGACAGCGCAGCCAGCCGAGCTCCATCGGGTGGTGCTCGGCCGCTGCCACCGCCAGTCCGAAGTACCACCGCCAGTCGTTACCGAGGAACTCGGCGAGCATCGGCGCAAGGACCTCGGGACGGGCTGAGGGCCGCAGGAAGCCGGAGTGCGCGAGCAGCCAGGCGGTGTGCCGGTTCACGGGCAGCCGCGGCGTCACCAGGTTCAGCCCTGGACCGGCGAGCCGCGCCACCCGGGCGACCCCGGTCGAGAACGTGCGGCGCCAGGCCCGTGGGATCCGCAGCGGACCGCCCATCGTCGCGAAGGTGCCACCCGGCACCCCCGCGACCGCCATGAGGCCGGCCACCCGGTCAGGGTGGCGTTGTGCCATCTCGAACGCCACGTTGACCCCGATCGACCATCCCACGACGAGGGCGCGCTCGATGCCGAGGTGGTCCATCAGCGCGAGCAGGTCGTCCGCGTGGTCCTCGACCCGGATGCGGCTGGGATCAGCGGGCCTGGCCGAGCCGAACGTCCCCCGGTGGTGCCAGGTGCACGCGTCGTACCCGCTGCTGGCCGAGACCAGGGCGGGCCACGCGGACGGGACCGTCCCCAGCCCGTTGCTGATGACGAGGGGGACGCCGGGGCCCTCGTTGCGCCAGCCGCGGAGGACGGTGCCGTCGCCACTGGTGAAGGAGAACGTGGCCGGCACGCGTGCACTGTAGGCACGCCCGTACAGTCGGCACCCATGACCACCCGCAAGCCCCGCAGCGGCGACGTGACCGACGGGATGGAGCGCGCGCCCGCGCGGGCGATGCTGCGCGCGGTGGGGATGGGTGACGACGACTGGGTGAAGCCGCAGATCGGGGTCGCCTCGTCGTGGAACGAGATCACGCCCTGCAACCTGTCGTTGGACCGGTTGGCGAAAAGGGCCAAGGAGGGCGTCCACGCCGCCGGGGGCTTCCCGCTGGAGTTCGGCACCATCTCGGTCAGCGACGGCATCTCGATGGGCCATGAGGGGATGCACGCCTCCCTTGTCTCCCGCGAGGTCATCGCGGACTCGGTGGAGACCGTGATGTTCGCCGAGCGGCTCGACGGGTCGGTCCTGCTCGCCGGCTGCGACAAGTCGCTGCCGGGGATGCTGATGGCCGCGGCCCGGCTCGACCTCGCCAGCGTGTTCCTGTATGCGGGAACAACACTGCCCGGCAAGCTCGACGGCCGGGACCTCACCATCATCGACGTCTTCGAGGGTGTCGGAGCCTGCGCGCGTGGACTCATCAGCGCCGACCAGCTCGACGCCATCGAGAGGGCCACCTGCCCGGGGGAGGGTGCCTGCGGGGGCATGTACACCGCGAACACCATGGCTGCGGCGGCGGAGGCGCTGGGCATGTCGCTGCCCGGTAGCGCCGCCCCGCCGGCCGTCGACCGCCGCCGTGACGACTTCGCCCTCCGCTCTGGAGAGGCCGTGGTGGCCCTCATCGACAACGGCATCACGGCGCGGCAGATCCTGACCCGACAGGCGTTCGAGAACGCGATCACCGTGGTGATGGCGCTCGGCGGCTCGACCAACGCCGTCCTGCACCTGCTCGCCATCGCCCATGAGGCACGTGTCGAGCTCGAGCTCGACGACTTCAACCGGATCGGGGACCGCGTGCCCCACCTGGCTGATGTGAAGCCGTTCGGCCGCTACGTGATGGCCGACGTGGACGCGATCGGTGGCGTCCCCGTCGTGATGCGGTCGCTGCTCGACGCGGGCCTCCTGCACGGCGACGCCCTCACCTGCACCGGCCGCACCCTGGCGCAGAACCTCGATGACGTGAACCCCCCCGATGTGGACGGCAAGGTCATCCGTGCGATGGCCGACCCGATCCACCGGACGGGAGGTCTTGCCATCCTGCGTGGCTCGCTGGCTCCCGAGGGTGCCGTCGTCAAGACAGCGGGCTTCGAGGGCGAGGTGTTCGAGGGCACCGCGCGCGTCTTCGACCGCGAACCCGGCGCCATGCAGGCGGTCACCGAGGGACGGCTGCAGGCCGGGGACGTCGTGGTCATCCGCCAGGAGGGCCCGCGGGGTGGTCCCGGTATGCGCGAGATGCTTGCCGTCACGGCCGCCATCAAGGGAGCCGGGCTCGGCAAGGACGTCCTGTTGCTCACCGACGGGCGCTTCTCCGGGGGGACCACGGGCCTGTGCGTGGGGCACGTCGCCCCCGAGGCGGCTCTCGGGGGTCCGATCGCGCTCGTGCGTGACGGGGACCGCATCCGGCTGGACGTGACACACCGCACGCTCGACCTGCTCGTCGGCGCCGAGGAACTCCAACGCCGGCGGGCCACCTGGTCGCCGGAGCCGCCGAAGTACCCGACCGGCGTCCTGGGCAAGTACGCCAAGCTGGTCGGGTCCGCCGCGCAGGGCGCGGTCTGCGGCTGACGCACGGACCCAGGCTGTCCCACATGGTGAGACGAGCGTCTCGCCTGCTTGACAGCGGCCGCGCGGCCAGGCAGGCTGCACCCGTGCGTCGAATCCTCGTAGTTCCCTAGCGCGTCAGCCGGTCACCGGCAGACGCGCTCACCCCCCGTGCCCAGCACGAGGGGTTCTTTTTTGCCCGCACCGATTGATTGCCCCGCACCGACAAGGACCCCCATGACCGAGAGCCTCACCGGAGCCCAGTCGCTCGTCCGATCCCTGGAGAGCGTTGGCGTCGAGGTCATGTTCGGCATTCCCGGCGGGGCGATCCTGCCGGCCTACGACCCCATCTTCGACTCGAAGGCGCTCCGCCACATCCTGGTGCGCCACGAGCAGGGAGCGGGCCACGCGGCCGAGGGATACGCGCAGGCCACCGGACGGGTGGGCGTCTGCATGGCCACCAGCGGACCCGGCGCGACCAACCTCGTGACGCCCATCGCCGACGCGTACATGGACTCCGTGCCGATCGTCGCCATCACCGGGCAGGTTCCGAGCGCGAGCATCGGCACCGACGCCTTCCAGGAGGCCGACATCTGCGGTATCACCATGCCGATCACCAAGCACAATTTCTTGGTCCAACACGCCGCCGACATCCCGCGCACCATCGCCGAGGCCTTCCACGTCGCGGCGACGGGCCGGCCCGGCCCTGTCCTGGTCGACATCCCGAAGGACGTGCTGCAGGGCCGCGCGGACTTCTCCTGGCCTCCGGTCCTCGACCTGCCCGGCTACCACCCCAACACCAAGCCGCACGCGAAGCAGGTGCGCGAAGCCGCTCGTCTGGTCGCGGAGGCCAGGCGCCCGGTCCTCTACGTCGGTGGCGGGGTGCTCAAGGCGCGGGCAGCCGCGGAGCTCAAGGTCCTCGCGGAGCTCACCGGCATTCCTGTCGTCACGACGCTCATGGCGCGTGGGGCGTTCCCGGACAGCCACGCCCAGCACCTCGGGATGCCGGGCATGCACGGTTCGGTGGCGGCCGTCACCGCCCTGCAGAAGTCAGACCTGCTGATCTGCCTCGGTGCGCGGTTCGACGACCGGGTCACCGGAAAGCTGTCCTCCTTTGCGCCCGATGCGCTGGTCATCCACGCCGACATCGACCCGGCCGAGATCTCGAAGAACCGGGTGGCCGACGTGCCGATCGTCGGTGACTGCCGCGAGACGATCGCCGACCTGGTGGTCGCCCTGCAGGAGCAGTACAAGGCGGGTAGCCGCGCCGACCTCACCTCCTGGTGGAAGCAGCTGGACACCTGGCGCGACACCTATCCGCTGGGCTATGAGGAACCGACCGACGGCAGCCTCGCGCCCCAGCACGTGGTCACCCGCCTCGGCCAGATCGCCGGGCCCGAGGCCATCTACGTCAGCGGCGTGGGCCAGCACCAGATGTGGGCCAGCCAGTTCATCGGCTACGAGCACCCTTACACCTGGCTCAACTCCGGCGGGCTGGGCACGATGGGCTACGCGGTCCCGGCGGCGATGGGCGCCAAGGTCGGCCGGCCCGACGCCACCGTGTGGGCCATCGACGGGGACGGCTGCTTCCAGATGACCAACCAGGAGCTGGTGACCTGCTCCATCGAGGGCATCCCGATCAAGGTCGCCGTCATCAACAACGGCAACCTGGGCATGGTCCGCCAGTGGCAGACGCTGTTCTACGAGGGTCGCTACTCCCACACCAACCTGCAGTCCAAGCGGATCCCCGACTTCGTCAAGCTCGCCGACGCGATGGGCTGCGTGGGACTCCGCTGCGACAACAAGGCCGACGTCGACGCGACGATCGAGAAGGCGATGGCGATCGACGACGCACCCGTCGTCATCGACTTCGTCGTGGGCCAGGACGCGATGGTGTGGCCGATGGTGCCGGCCGGCACCAGCAACGACGAGATCCTCGCCGCCCGCGACACCCGTCCCGACTGGGACGCCGACGATGTGTGAGGGGAGCTGACATGGCGCTCACGAGGCACACGCTGTCCGTCCTCGTCGAGGACAAGCCCGGCGTGCTGGCCCGCGTCGCCGCGCTGTTCAGCCGTCGCGGGTTCAACATCGAGTCGCTCGCGGTCGGGCCGACCGAGCACGCCAGTGTGAGCCGGATGACCATCGTCGTGGCGGTCGAGGACCTGCCGCTGGAGCAGGTCACGAAACAGCTCAACAAGCTCGTCAACGTGCTCAAGATCGTCGAGCTCGACCCGGCGGCGAGCGTCCAGCGTGAACTGCTGCTTGTGAAGGTCAAGGCTGACCTGAGCACGCGGTCCCACGTGCTCGAGACCGTCCAGCTGTTCCGCGCGAAGGTCGTCGACGTGGCTGCTGACGCGGTGACGATCGAGGCGACCGGAACGGCCGAGAAGCTGGCCGCGCTCATCAAGGTGCTCGAGCCCTTCGGCATCCGCGAGCTGGTCCAGTCCGGCCGCGTGGCGCTGTCGCGCGGCTCGCGTTCCATCACCGGCGCCGAGCCGCGGCTGCGCGCCGTCAGCAACTCCTAACCGAGAGGATCCGCACCACCATGGCCGAGATCTACTACGACGACGACGCCGACCTGGCCATCATCCGCGGGCGCACGGTCGCCGTGCTCGGGTACGGGAGCCAGGGGCACGCACATGCCCTGTCGCTGCGCGACTCGGGGGTCGACGTCCGCGTCGGCCTGCCCGAGGGCTCGGCGAGCCGGGCCAAGGCGGAGGCCGAGGGGCTGCGGGTGCTGACGCCCTTCGAGGCCTGCGCGGAGGCCGACCTGGTTATGGTGCTGGCCCCCGACACCGCCCAGCGCAAGGTGTACGCGGAGGCGATCGCGCCCAACCTGAAGGACGGCGACGCGCTGTTCTTCGGCCACGGACTCAACATCCGTTACGGCCTGATCACGCCGCCGCCCGGGGTGGACGTCGCGATGGTGGCCCCCAAGGGCCCGGGGCACCTGGTCCGCCGCCAGTACGTCGACGGCAGGGGCGTGCCCTGCCTGGTCGCCGTCGAGCAGGACGCCACCGGGGGCGCGCTGCCGCTGGCCCTGTCCTATGCCAAGGCCATCGGCGGCACGAAGGCGGGCGTGCTGCGGACGACCTTCACCGAGGAGACGGAGACGGACCTCTTCGGCGAGCAGGCCGTGCTCTGCGGGGGCGCGTCGGCCCTCGTCCAGGCCGGGTTCGAGGTGCTGACCGAGGCCGGCTACCAGCCGGAGGTGGCCTACTTCGAGTGCCTGCACGAGCTCAAGCTGATCGTCGACCTGATGTACGAGGGCGGCATCTCCAAGATGCGCTGGTCGATCTCCGACACCGCCGAGTACGGCGACTACACGCGCGGACCGCGCGTCATCACCCCTGCCGTCAAGGCGGAGATGGTGAAGATCCTCGCCGAGATCCAGGACGGAACTTTTGCGCGCGAGTGGGTGGCCGAGGACGAGGCCGGACGTCCCCAGTACGCGAAATACGTCGCCGAGGGTGCCGCCCACCCGATCGAGACGGTCGGGGCGAAGCTGCGCCCGATGATGGCCTGGATCGACGACTCGGGGGAGTAGTCAGGGGCCGAACCACCCGGCGAGGTCGGCGACCAGCGCGATCGAACCCGCCGCGTTGTGCAGCCGCACTGCCCCGCCGACGCCGAGAGTGACGATGGCGAGGTCGGCGTTGGTCTGGCCCGCGTCGAGGTTGAGGTTGGACACGTCCGGGACGCTGCCGTCGGTGGGTACCGGGTAGACCCGCACATCCGTGCCCGCGCTCGCGCCGACGCCGGTCACGTTCAGGACTGCGGCCTGCGCGGTGGCGGGGACTCCGGCTGTGCCGACGACGGTCAGGTCGGCGTTGGCCCCGCCGTCGATGCGCGCCGGTCTGGTGTCGAGCAGCCGCTGCGGCCGGACGGCGCGGAACAGCGCCCCGCCTGAGCCCGGGTCGTACCAGCCCGCCAGGTCGACGATCAGCGACACCTCCCCTGAGGAGTTGCGCAGCCGGATGCTGCCGTTGGCCCCGATCTTCACGATGGCGGCGTTGGGGACGGGTGGGCCCGGTGGCAGGTTGAGGTTGGAGATGTTGGGGAAGCTCTCGTCGGCCGGCGTCGGGTAGGCCCGCACGTCGGTCCCGGTCGTGGGCGCAACGGCGGTCACCGTCAGGGCAACGGCAGAAGCAGTTGGATTAACGCCACTGGTCCCCGCGACAGGAAGGTCGATGACCCCTCCTGGACCGATCCGCTGACCGGTTCCCGCGCTGGTCGTGTTGAGCAGCCGGACCGGGGTGACCGGGTGGTAGCCCGAGCTGGCGGACGGCGCGTAGTAGCCGGCCAGGTCGGCGATCAGCGCCACGGAACCGGAGTTGTTGCGGAGCCGGACCCGTCCACCGGCGCCGAGGGTCACGGTGACCAGGTTGGCCCGCGTCTCACCGCGCTGCAGGTTGAGGTTGGACACCACGGGCAGCGGGTTGCCGAAGGTAGGCGTCGGATAGGCGCGGATGTCGGTGCCTGTCGTCGGCCCCGTGCCGGTCACGTTGATGACCGCCGACAAGGCGTCCGGCGGCACGCCGTTCTGCCCGCTCACCTGCACGTCGACGAACTGCCCCGGTCCCACGCGCGGCGCCGGCGTCGTACGCGTGTCGAGGATGCGCACCGGGTCGAGGGGGGTGTAACGGCTGCTGCACGTGGTCACCGGTGTCTGCCACCCCATGTCCGCGAACATCCCGAGAGCGACCGGTCCGGGGTCGTGGATGGCCTGGCCCGGGCCCAGGGAGGAGGTCATCAGGGCGTTGACGTCGCCAGGCGGGAAGGCGGTGTCGTCGAGGTGCGAGTAGCTACTGGCGTCCTGCCAGGGGTTCGGTGCGAACAGCCGGGGGTCGACGCCGCAGTTGGCGGCGACGCCCTGCGCGCCGACCCAGTACACGGCGTCGCTTGTCAGGGCGTTGCCCAGCGTCGCTGAGTTGTTGGGAAGGCTGATCAACGGAGTGAGCGCGGTTCCCTGACTGACGGAGGTGAACCGGTCGTAGATGCCCGGCAGCTGGGCGGTCTTGCCTTTGTCCGCGGCGTCCCAGCTCCCGATGCCGGACACGTCGTCCATCAGGCCCAGGAAGCCCAGGCCGTGGCCGAGCTCGTGCAGCACGACTGTCTCGAAGTCGACCTGCCCGGAGGGCGGGTTGCCGTCGGTGCCGTAGTAGATGGCCGGGTCGCTGTTGGTGAAGTCCGCCGCGATGTCCGAGGCACTCGGGTCGAGGTCGCTGCCCTTCTTGGCATTGATCAGCGCGATGGGGTAGATCGTGTCGGCGTTGGCACCGCCGTTGTCATTGTTGGCGTAGAAGCTGACCGGACCGGCGGACCCGAGCACGCCCGGCCCCAGGTCGGTGAAGTTCACGTCCACCTGGATCGGGACGCTGGACGCGACCAGCATGCTCCAGGTGTCGACGGCAGCCTGGAAGGCGGCTCGCGCCCCGGCCGGCTCCGTCCCGTTGTAGTGGACGACCCAGGACGACAGCGGCTGGCGGTTGACGTGTGCCCGCGGCTGGCGCGGCGCTGGGCGCGTCGAGGGCGACGGACCCGGACCCGGCGCCCGGCGCAGCACCATCCGCTGGGCCGCACCTGCCCTGATGACCGACGGGCCGGCGGCGGAGGCGGCGGTCGTCACGGCGCTCAGGCAGGCTGACGCGGCAACAACGAGGACGAGCATGCGGGTGACTCGGGTGCGCAAGACGGCTCCAGGCGGGGTGACAGTGTGGGGATCGTCTCAGCCGCGGGCCCGTCGCGCAGGCTTCCGGCCAGGTGAGGCCTCAGTAGACTTCCGCTGTGAGCCTGCCTGTGGTCCTGATCGCCGAAGAGCTTGCGCCGTCAGTCCTGGCGGTGCTGGGGGATGGCTTCGACATCCGGCACGCCGACGGGGCCGACCGGTCCGCTCTGCTCCCGGCGCTGGCCGAGGCCGATGCGGTCCTGATCCGCAGTGCCACCCAGATCGACGCCGAGGCGCTCGCCGTCGCCCGCCGGCTCAAGGTCGTCGCACGGGCCGGCATCGGCCTGGACAACGTCGACGTCCCCGCCGCGACCGCCCGTGGCGTCATGGTCGTCAACGCCCCGCAGTCCAACATCGTGAGTGCCGCGGAGCACGCGGTGGCGCTGCTCCTCGCGTGCGCCCGGAATGTCGCACCGGCAAACGCCTCGCTCAAGGCGGGTAAGTGGCAGCGTTCAACCTGGACTGGGGTGGAGGTCGCCGACAAGACCGTCGGCGTGGTCGGGCTCGGACGGATCGGCGTGCTGTTCGCCCAGCGGATGAGCGCGTTCGGCACGCGGCTGCTGGCCTACGACCCGTACCTGTCGCCCGCGCGCGCCGCGCAGATCGGCGTACGGCTGGTGACCCTGGAGGAGTTGCTGCGCGAGAGCGACTTCATCTCCATCCACCTCCCCAAGACCCCCGAGACGCTCGGCCTCATCGGCGAGAAGGAGCTGGCGACGTGCAAGCCCGGCGTCATCCTCGTCAACGCCGCTCGCGGCGGGCTGGTCGACGAGCACGCCCTCGCCCAGGCCCTCAAGAGCGGCCAGGTCGGCGGGGCGGGGATAGATGTTTTCGCGACCGAGCCGTGCACGTCCTCGCCACTGTTCGAGTTCGACTCCGTGGTCGTCACGCCGCACCTGGGTGCCTCCACCCACGAGGCGCAGGACAAGGCCGGGATCGCCGTCGCCCGGTCGGTCCGGCTGGCCCTGGCCGGTGAGTTCGTCCCCGACGCCGTCAACGTGCAGGCTGGCGGGGTCGTGGTCGAGGAGGTCCGGCCGGCCCTCCCGCTGGTCGAGAAGCTGGGACGGGTCTTCACCGGGCTCGCCGGCGGGGTCGCCGACAGCGTCGAGGTCGAGGTGCGCGGGGAGCTCGCGGCGTTCGACGTGTCCGTCCTGCAGCTCGCGGCCCTCAAGGGTGTGTTCGCCGACGTCGTGGAGGAGCAGGTCACCTTCGTGAACGCGCCGGCGTTGGCGGAAGAGCGTGGCGTGGCCATCTCGCTCACGACCACCGGGGACAGCCCGGACTACCGCAACCTGGTGACCGTGCGCGGGGTACTGCCCTCCGGCGGCACCGTCTCGGTGTCGGGCACGTTGACCGGTCCGCGCCAGGTGGAGAAGCTCACCGAGGTGGACGGGTTCGATGTCGACCTCGTGCCCGCCGACCACCTCGTGTTCTTCCGCTACCACGACCGCCCCGGCGTCGTCGGCCAGGTCGGTGTCTCCCTCGGTGGGGCCGAGGTCAACATCGCCGGCGCGCAGGTCAGCCGCACCTCCCAGGGCGGCGATGCCCTCATGGTGCTCACGGTGGACAGCGCCGTGCCGGCGACGGTGCTGGCCGCGATCGGGGAAGCCATCGGCGCGCACTCGGTGCGCGCTGTCGACCTGACGTGACGGGTTTCGCGGCCCCGGACGGGACGCGGCTGTCGTACGAGGAGCTGGGCACTGGGCCCCCGCTGGTCTGCTGGCCGGGCGGTCCTGGTCGCAGCTGCGCCTACCTGGAGGACCTGGGCGGGCTCACCGCCGACCGCACCCTCGTCCTGCTCGACCCGCGGGCCACCGGCCGCAGCGAGCTCCCCGCCGACCCGGCGACGCTGGGGTTCGACCGGCTCGCGGAGGACCTCGAAGCCCTTCGGGTGCATCTCGGGCAGTCGCAGCTCCAGGTCCTCGCGCACAGCGCCGGCACCCTCGTCGCCCAGGCGTGGGCCAGTGCCTTCCCCGACCGGGTGGGGGCGCTCGTGCTGGTCACCCCCAGCGGACGGCTGCAGGGCAGCGCCCACGAGGACCTGGCGGACTTGGTGGCGTCGCGGTCCGGCGAGGCCTGGTACCCGGAGGCCCGCGAGGCCTTCGATGCCCTCGGTGATGCCCCACCGGCCGCCCGCGCGGCCCTGATGCGCGCCGTGCGGCCCTTCATGTACGCGAGGTGGGATGCCCGCTGCCAGGAGCACGCGGCCTCGGCGGACAGCCAGACCAACCGGCGGGCGGAGCTCGGCTTCCGGGCCGAGACCGTCGACGCGGCCGCTC
>JALYIZ010000060.1 GCA_030775505.1 Actinomycetota bacterium
CTCCGGGCTCCCGCACCGGCCACCGCGCCGGTGGGCGCCGCCGTGGCACTCGGACTGCTCAACGCCGCCTACGCACCCCAGGTGGCTGCCTACCAGGCGGCGTTCGGCCCGGTCGACCCGCGCAAGCAGGTGCTCCTGGCGGCCACCGACACCTTTGTGCGGGCGTTCAGCACGACCTTCTCCGACATCGCCAGGGACTACGGCATCTACGTCGTGGCTGCCAACAACCAGGCGGCCTATCGGGCCACCCTCGACCCGGCGGAGGTGGCCCTCTACGGCGACCCGGAGGTCCCCGGCCTCAAGGAGGCCTACGTCGCCACCAGCGGCCGGGTGGCCAACACGGCCTTCGTCTGGGGCCCGCGCGACGTCCACCCGCGGGCAGCCCCCGGCGAGCGGAACCTGCTCTTCCGCAACGAGAAGGTGCCGCTGACCGACACCGAGAAGACGCTGCTGGCGCTCGACGCCGGACCCACGACCGGCCCGGCCGCCCTCGCCAACCTCCGGGGCCCGGAGATCGCCTCCCACCGCCTGGGCATCGCCACGTCCCTGCCGGCGTTTCAGTTCGGCTACCCGTTCGGGAAGCGGCCGCCGGGCCTCGACCCCTGCAAGGACGTCGCGGCGACGTACATGGCGTGCCTGGACACCCAGCACGTCGACCTGGTCGTCCAGGACGAGGCCAATCCGGGCAAGTGGGCCACCAGCGTGACCAACGGCTGGCAGCCGCTCGAGTGGATGTCCTCGACCTGGCGCACGGTCACCGATCCCACCGTGCACTTCCGCTACAACGTGACCCCCATGCTGGTCGGCAACCTGCTGGACCTGCCGTTTGACGGGCAGTCGGCCATCACGGCGCGGCGGACCCGGACAGCCCGCCGTGCCTATGTGGGCAACGCAGGAGGCCTCGCGGCCGGCGACAAACCCGACTACGCCGTCTACGCGGGGCCCAAGCCCGAGTTCCTGGCACTCGCACCCTGGGTGACGCCGGACGGGCCCCGCGCGGCATTGTCCGCGACCGCCGACGCGCTCGGCCCCGGGTCCGGCGCGCCGAGCGAGAACCAGTACGTCGAAACCGCGGTCTACGCCGACCTCGTTCCCCGCCCGGAACTCTAGAACGGGTCGGCGTCCGCCTGATGGGCCACGAGCACATCGTGCAGCGCTGCGAAGACACCAGGTCCGGCAGCGAGGACAAGGCGGGCCGAGGCGGGCTGGCCACGCAACCCCTCCACCCTGGCGCCGGCCTCACGTGCCACCAACCCCCCGGCGGACAGGTCCCACGGCGACAGGCCCTGCTCGTAGTAGGCGTCGAGCCGGCCGCTGGCGACCGCACAGAGGTCGAGGGCACCAGCCCCGTGCCGGCGGATGTCCCGCACGGCGGGCAGCAGCTCGGGCAAGAGTCGGGCCTGCGCAGCCCGGCGGCGGGCGTCGTAGCCGAACCCCGTGCCCACGAGCGACAGGGACAGCTCACTGACGGCCGAGCAGTGCAAGGACCTTCCGTCCAGCATCGCCCCGGCGCCGCGGACGGCCTGGAACAGCTCGCCCTTCGCCGGATCGAACACCACCCCTGCCACAGCCTCGCCCGCCACCTCAGCGCCGATGGAGACTGCCCAATGCGGGATGCCGTAGAGATAGTTGACCGTCCCGTCGATGGGGTCGATCACCCATCGGACACCGGTTGTACCCGCGTCGAGGGCGCCCTCCTCGCCGAGCAGCCCGTCGTCGGGCCGGACCCGGCGAATCGCCGTCACGAGCAGGGTCTCCACCGCGCGGTCGGCGGCGGTCACCACGTCTGTCGGGCTGGACTTGGTCGCCCCCACCTGCACCCCCTCGCTCATCCGCAGGGCGAGCGCCCCGGCTTCGCGGGCCAGGTCGGTGGCCAGGTCGAGCAGGGCCTCAGGGCTGGGAACCGGCACGACGTCAGTGTGGCCGGGGGTCACCGACGCGCCGCAGGCCCCCCCGCCTGGCGCGGCCGGGGCCCCATGGAGTAGAACGACGTTCGGTTTTGTAGCGAACACCGGGGAGACGACCGTGGACCTGCGCCACAGCACAGAGGACGAGAAGTTCCGCACCGAGCTGCGGTCCTGGCTCGACGCGCACCTGCCCGCTCAGATGCGCGACCCCGCGTTCTGGCGGGACAAGAGCAGCGAGGAGAGTTTCGCGATCCGACGGGAGTGGGAGCAGGGCAAGGCCCGCGACGGCTTCGCGGGCATCGCCTGGCCCACCGAGTACGGCGGCCGTGGCGGCACGCCGACGATGAAGGCCATCTACGACGAGGAGATGGCCAAGGCCAACGCGCCATCAAGCGTCAACCCGCTCGGGCTGGCCTTCCTCGCCCCCACCGTCATGGTCCTGGGCACGGAGCAGCAGAAACGGGACATCATCCGTCCGCTCCTGCACTGCGAGACGATCTGGTGCCAGGGGTTCTCCGAGCCCGGGGCCGGATCAGATCTCGCGGCCCTGCAGATGAAGGCGGAGCGCCACGGGGACGAGTACCTGATCAATGGGCAGAAGATCTGGACCACCAATGCGATGCACGGCGACAAGATCTTCGCCCTGGCCCGGACCGGCCCGTCGGAGGGCAGCCGGCACGCCGGGATCTCGATGTTGCTCGTGGACATGCATCAGCCTGGCGTCGAGGCGCGGCCGCTCAGGCAGCTGACCGGGGCGAGCGAGTTCGGTGAGGTGTTCTTCACCGACGCGACCTGTCCGGTCGACGACGTACTCGGTGGCGAGGGCAACGGGTGGCAAACCGCGATGCTCCTGCTCTCGTTCGAACGCGGGAGCTCGGCGATCGGGCAGTACACGGAGTTCCGCAAGCAGTGGGACGAGGTCGTCAAGGTGGCTCGCGGTATCCAGCGAGACGGTCGCCCGGCCTCCACCGACCCGGTGCTGCGCCAGCAGCTGGCCGACGCGCTCGTCGATGTCGAGTGTCTGAAGTACCACTCGTGGCACATCCTCACCCAGACCACGCAGGGAAAGGACCTCGGCTTCGAGGCCTCGATGACCAAGATCATGTGGTCGGAGGCCTTCAGGAAGGTCTCCGATGCCTACGAGGCCGTGCTGGGCAGCAGCTTCCAGGTACCGGACCCGCAGCCAGGCATGACCCTCAACGAGCTGACCAGCATGGCCTTGTGGTCCCGTTCCTGCACGATCTGGGGCGGGTCCCAGCAGGTCCAGCGCACCGTCGTCGCCGAGCGCGTGCTCGGCCTGCCCCGATAGGACTCCCGTGGACTTCGCCCTTACCGACGAGCAACGCGCCCTGCAGGACGCCGTCCGCAGCTATCTGCGGGACCGCTTCGGCCCGGCCCAGGTGCGGGCCCTCTACGAGGACCCGGCCGGCAACGGCGTGCCGGATGGCCTGTGGAAGAGCATCGGCGAGCAGGGCTGGCTCGCCGTCCTTGTCCCCGAGGAGCATGACGGAATCGGCCTGGGCCTGCTGGACGCCGCGGTCATCGCCAGGGCCTTCGGCGCAGGGACCGTTCCGGGTCCCTGGCTGGGCACGGTGCTTCTCGGCGAGGCACTGCGGCTCGCTGGCTCGACCGAGCAGCAGAAGGCGCTACTCCCGGCGATCGCGGCCGGCGAGGTCAAGGCGGCGGTGGCCCTGCTGAACCCCGGCTCGTCGCCGTCCCCCGAAGGTGCTCCGGTGACCGCGGGCCCCGCGCTGACCGCTCGCCTGGAGCTCGTTGAGCACGCCGACAGCGCAGACCAGCTGCTGGTCGCCGCCACGGACGGCGGGCTGTTCCTCGTCGACCCCCGTGGGCCGGGTGTCACGGTCACCCGGCACGAGGCCCTCGACCTGACCACCCGACTGTGCTCGGTCGTCCTGGACGGCGCGCCCGGCCAGCGGCTCGAGGGCTCCTCGCCCGCAGTACTGCAGGTCCTGCTCGACCGGGCCGCCGTCCTGGTGGCCAACGACCTCGTGGGCATCGCACGCAAGGCGCTGACCGACACCGTGGAGTACGACAAGACCCGGGTCCAGTTCGGCAAGCCCGTGGGCTCCTTCCAGGCCATCAAGCACGACCTGGCCGACCTGCACATCGCGGTGACCATGGCGGAGCACGCCGCCACGTATGCCGCTCACGCCGCCGATGTGGACGCCCAGGACAAGGTCGCCGCCGCCTCCATCGCCAAGGCCAAGGCCGCCGACGTCGCCGGGCGGGCGGTCGGCGCGATGATCCAGTACCACGGGGGCATCGGCTACACCTGGGAGCACGACGCGCACTTCTACTTCAAGCGGGCCAAGCGGCTGCAGTACGCCTACGGCGACGCCACGCAGCACAGGGAGCGCCTGGCGAGACTGCTGATCGACGCATGAGCGTCGCGCTGATCACCGGCGGCGCCTCAGGCTTCGGGCTCGAGGTGGCGCGCCAGCTTGTCCGCCGGGGTGACCAGGTGGTTCTGCTGGATGTCGATGTCGCCGGCGGAAGGCAGGCGGCGGACGAGTTGGGTGCGACGTTCCTGCCCTGCGACGTCTCGTCCTATGACGAGGTGCTCGGTGCGACCGCTGAGGCGGCCGCGGTGCACGACGGGCTCGACCTGGTGTTCCTCAACGCCGGCATCGCGTCAGCCTGCGGAGTCGACAGTGACTTCGACCTGCTCGCCTATCGACGCGCCATGGGAATCAACCTCGACGGCGTGGTCTTCGGCGTCCACGCCGCGCTTCCGCACCTGCGACGTCGAGGAGGCGGCTCCATCGTCTGCACGGCGTCGATGGCCGGGCTGACCGGCACGCCCTTCGATCCGATCTACGGCGCCAACAAGCACGCCGTCGTGGGACTCGTACGTGCCCTTGGTCCGGCGCTTGCGCCGCAGAACATCACGATCAATGCCTTCTGCCCCGGCTTCGCCGAGACCAAGATCATCGGCCCGATCAAGGACATGCTCGCCTCGAGCGGCGTGCCCATCATCCCCGTCGAAGCCGCCGGCGAGGCTGTCCTGCAGGCCTTCGACTCGGGTGAGTCGGGTCAGGCGTGGTTGCTCCAGGCCGGCCGCCCGGTCATGCCCTACCTGTTCCGGGGGATCCCGGGGCCGCTCAACCCCGACGGGAGCCGTGCCGCTCCCGTCGACCCCACGGGGATCCCCACCCCTACGGCATGACCGTCGCCTCCACCGTCGACCTAGCGGGGTGGGAGGTACGGCGGATCGGGTTCGGGGCCATGCAGCTGCCCGGCCCACGGGTCTTCGGGCCGCCGGCCGACCCGCCCGCGGCCGTAGCGCTGCTCCGGCGTGCCGTCGAGCTCGGCGTCAACCACATCGACACCTCGGACTACTACGGGCCTCACGTGGCCAACGAGCTCCTGCGCGAAGCGCTCCATCCCTACCCCCACGACCTGGCCCTGGTCAGCAAGGTGGGCGCCCGCCGCGACGAGACCGGCGGCTGGCACCCATGGGACGCCCCCGCCGATCTCCGCACCGGCATCGAGGACAACCTGCGCCGGCTCGATGTCGAGCGGCTCGCGGCTGTCAACCTGCGCCTGATGGACCAGTCCACCCAGGACTTCGACGCCCAGCTCGAGGCCATGGCCACCGCCCGGGCGGACGGGCTCATCGACGGGATCGGGCTGAGCAACGTCTCGCTGGCCCAGCTCGAGCACGCTCTGACATGCGTCCCCGTGTCCTGCGTCCAGAACAGCTACAACCTGTTCTCCCGTGAGTCCACCGACCTACTCACGGCGTGCGGGGAACGGGGCATCCCCTTTGTGCCCTACTTCCCGCTCGGCTCCGCGTTCCCGGGTGCCCGCTCAGTGGTGACCGACCCCGTCGTGCGCTCCGTTGCCGACCGCCTCGGCTGCACGTCCGCCCAGGTCGGGCTGGCCTGGCTGCTCGCGCAGGGACCGCACGTCCTGCTGATCCCCGGTACGTCCTCCCTGACGCACCTCGAGCAGAACCTGGCAGCGGGCTCCGTGACGCTCGATCAGGCGGCGCTCGACGCCCTCTCTTGACACATACCTATATGGGTATACGTTGAGGCCATGGCACGGGCAGCAACGACTGCGGACGTCTTCAACGCGGTGGCCGAGCCACGCCGGAGGCAGATTCTCGACCTGCTCGCGAGCGGGGAGCGGCCGGTCAACGACCTGGTGAAGCTCCTCGGCGTGGCACAGCCGCAGGTGTCCAAGCACCTCCGCGTGCTGAGGGCGGTCCGGCTGGTTGACGTCCGCGAGGACGGCAGACAACGGCTCTACCGCCTGACTGCCGCGCCGCTTCGACCGGTCCACGACTGGGTGCGGGCCTTCGAACAGTCCTGGTCGGACCGTCTCGACTTGCTGGACAGCCTTCTCGACGAGCTGCAAGGAGAAACGCGGGCATGACCCACCGAGCCGTGGTGACTCTCCCCACCGACAGGCAGATCCTCATCACGCGGGACTTCGACGCGCCGCCGGCTCTGGTGTTCCGCGGCTGGACGACGCCCGAGCTGGTCAAACGGTGGTGGAGCGGGGAACGCGGCGAGACCACGGTCGCCGACATCGACCTCAGGGTCGGCGGCCGATGGCGGTTCGTCACTGCGACACTGACCTTCGAGGTGGGCTTCCACGGTGAGTACCGGGAGATCGTGCCTGACGAGCGGCTCGTCTTCACCGAGGTGTTCGAGCTGGTGCCCGACGACTACGCCACCGTCACGCTCACCCTGACCCCGAGAGGGTCAGCTGGAGGAACAGCCATGCGCCTGCTGGTCGAGCACACGTCTACGGCCGCACGCGACATGCACGTCAACTCCGGCATGGAGGGCGGCATGCAGGAGTCCATGTCGGCACTGGAAGAGCTCGCCAGCGAGCTGGGCCACCAGGCCGGGCCTCATGCCCATGCCGTCAACGGGCCGCCAGTGACTCCGGGGACAGTTCACCCGGCGTGACGTGCCCGGACAGGCCGAGCTGCAGGTCGAAGTCCGCGAGGAACGTGCGCAGGACGTGCCGCACACCAGCCTCCCCGCCGAGGGCGAGGCCGTACACATAGGGACGGGCCAGCAGCACCGCCGCAGCACCCAGCGCCAGCGCCTTGACCGCGTCAGCGCCGCACCGGATCCCCGAGTCGAACAGGACGGGAAGGCTCCCCGCAGCCGCCACCACTCCCGGAAGCGCGTCGAGGGAGCCGATGGCACCGTCAACCTGGCGACCACCGTGGTTGCTGCAGACAATCCCCTGCACACCCGCATCCACGGCGCGACGGGCGTCATCCGGATGTTGGATCCCCTTCACCACGATCGGCAGCGACGTCTGCGACCGGAGCCAGGCGAGGTCGTCCCAGGTCAGCGAGGGGTCGCCGAACATCCCCACGAAGCGGAGCACGGCGGCGAGGGGGTCCTCCTCCGGCGGCTTCGCGAGACCTGCGCGGAAGGCCGGGTCGGACGTGTAGTTCGCGATTCCCTGCGACTGCAGGAACGGCAGGTAGGCCGAGTCGAGGTCACGCGGCCGCCAGCCGAGCTGCCAGGTGTCGAGGGTGAAGACGACCGCCCCGTAGCCAGCGGTCTCTGCCCGCCGGAGGAACGAGGAGGCCACGTCCCGGTCCTTGGGCCAGTACAACTGGTACCACCGTGGGCAGCCCCCCAATGCGGCGGCGACCTCCTCCATCGCTGTCGAGCTCGCCGACGACAGGACCATCGGGACCCCCATGGCGGCGGCCGCCCGGGCTACGGCGAGCTCAGCCTCCGGGTGCACGATCTCCAGCACACCGACCGGACCCAGCAGGACGGGCGCCGGCATCGCAGTCCCCAGCACCGTGGTCGAGAGGTCGCGCCCCGCGGGGACGCCCCGCAGCATGCGAGGCACGAGCCGCCAGCGGTCGAATGCCTCGCGGTTGGCGCGCGCCGTGTCCTCTCCACCGGCACCACCGGCCACGTAACCCAGGGCCTGAGGCGACATCGCCGCATGTGCGGCCGCCTCGAGATCGCGCCAGCCGACGGGTAAGCCCGGTGTCCCGCCCCCCAGGCTGGTGAGGTAGACCTCGTTCTGGTAATCCGCGAAGGACGTCGTCATGAAGGCGTTCCTACCGCACCCGACGAGCGGCCGACGGCAGGGGACAGCGATGAAGGCATGGCAGGTACGTGAGCTCGGCGAACCACAGGACGTCCTCACCCTGGTGGACCTGCCGGAGCCGGTTGCCGGCCCAGGCCAGCTGGAGGTCCGCGTTGACGCCGTCGCACTGAACTTCCCCGACGTCCTGCTGTGCCGGGGCCAGTACCAGGAGCGCCCGCCGCTGCCGTTCACACCCGGACTGGAGGTCTGCGGAACGGTGCGGTCAGGTCCCCGCGCCGGCGAGCGCGTCATCGGCGGCCCGCCGTTGCCTACGGGGGGCCTTGCCGAGGTGGTGGTTCTGCCGGAGGAGGGCGCCTTCACCGTTCCGGACAGCATGCCGGTCGCGAAGGCGGCGGGGCTGCTCATCACCTACCAGACGGGCTATGTGGGCCTGCACCGGCGGTGTGCCCTCGAAGAGGGCGAATGGCTGCTTGTCCATGCCGGCGCGGGCGGTGTGGGCAGCGCGGCCATCCAGCTGGGCAAGGCCGCCGGGGCTCGGGTGATCGCCACCGCGGGTGGTCCGGCCAAGGTGGAGGTGTGCCGGGGGCTGGGAGCCGATCACGTGATCGACTACCTCGCCGACGACTTCGTCGCCGCCGTGAAGGAGATCACGGCGGGACACGGGGCGGACGTCATCTACGACTCGGTCGGCGGTGACGTCACCGACGCCAGTCGAAAGGTCATCGCCTTCGAGGGCCGCCTGCTGATCGTGGGCTTCGCCGGCGGCCGGATCGCCGACATCCCGGCCAATCACGCCCTGGTCAAGAACTACAGCGTCGTCGGTCTGCACTGGGGGTTGTACCGGTACAAGGACCCCGTCGTCATCAACGCGACACACGAGGCCCTCATGCGCCTGTGGGACAAGGGGCTCATCGACCCGCTGATCGGCGCGGAACTCCCCCTGTCCGAGGCACCCTCCGCGCTGGCAAGCCTCGGCGACAGGGGGACCGTCGGCAAGGTGGTGCTCATCCCCTGACGGCGGGCCGCCAACCAGACCACGCGTCGGCGTGTCACGAGCACGGCTCGGCCGGAGTGGGGCGAAGATCGACGCATGCTGGTCGCGGCGCACGTGGTGATGGCACTGGTTGCCGTCCTGCACACGTGGTTCCTCGTCCTGGAGATGTTCCTGTGGCGAACCCCGCGAGGCCTGGCCACCTTCGGCATGACCGCTGACGAGGCCGAGGCCACAGCGGTGCTCGCGGGCAACCAGGGCCTGTACAACGGGTTCCTGGCAGCCGGGCTGGTCTGGTCGCTGTTCGAGAAGGACCCCATCGGCTACGGCACGGCTGTCTTCTTCCTTGGCTGCGTCCTCGCAGCCGGCATCTACGGGGCCGCGACCGCGTCCCGAAAGATCCTCTTTGTGCAGGCACTGCCGGCCGCCGTCGGCTTGGCACTCGTCATCGCCGCCGGCTGACCGGCCCCCGACAGGCAGGTCCGCGCAGGACAGCGGCGAAATCCTCCGCTCATCTCGCGGTATCCCCGCGGCTCCCGGAGGTCACATGTTGCGCCACTCGCTCCTCACCGCCGTTGCACTCTCAGCTGCCGTTGCCGTCCCGGTCGCGGCCACGGCGGCTCCGGGTCGGTCGCAGCACAGTGCAGCGCCCGGTGGCCAGGGACGTGTGCACCCGCGACCCGTGATCGGGCCTGGGTGCTCCGGCAGTCCCGGGATCCACCGGCTGGACCTGACCGTCGACGGCCAGCGCACCTTCGGCTTCTACGCCCTTCCGGCAGCCGCCCCCAAAGGCATCGTGGTGTTTGCCCACGGGCACGGGCACAACGCGGCGGACTGGCAGCAGCACCTCCTGCGGACCGCCGCCCGCGACGGCGTCATCGCTGTGGCCATGAACTATCACGGCGAGGACGTCATCAAGCGCTACGGGTGGCGGGTCAAGGAGGGTGCGGCTGACAGCGTCCAAGCCGCCGAAGTTTTCTCGGTCGCCTGCCCCGCGGCCAGCACGATCGTCATGTACGGGGTCAGCATGGGAGGCAACACCGCCGGCCTGGCCGCTGCCATCCCCGCGAAGCGCGCCTCCGGCGCGCCATTGTTCAACTACCTGTTCCTGATCGAGCCCGTCACCAATGTCACCGAGACCTACCTCGAGGCCAACGCCGTCGCTCCCACGGGCAACGCCACAGCCGCCAAGGCGGTCAAGGAGATCGAACAGGAGATGGGGGGACCGATGAGCAACCCCGCCGTGGCACCTACCTACCTGGCGGCCAGCGATGTCACCCATGGCGCCGACATCAAGGCCGCCGGCCTGAAGGGCGTCGTGCTCGTTCACGACATCGACGACGGCCAGGCGGGCTACAACCAGACGCAGGAGATGACCGCTGCGCTCGCTGCGCAGGGCATCGCGACCGACACCTTCAACGTCGTGACCAAGCAACCCGGCAACACCGACGACGACACCTGGTTGGACAAGGACGTCCTGGGTGTCGTCCCTGGATACGACGACCCCTTCGTCGGGCACGGGAGCGAGACGAGCACGACCCAGCTCAACATCACCACCGGCTTCGACCGCCTCGCTGCCTTGTTCAACGCGGGTGAGGTGCCGCACTGCCGCCAGTTCCTCGTCGATGGACACGCCGGCCTGCAGCCCGCCACAAGCTCGCCCGGAGCCTGCTGATCGCGCTGGTGCAAGGCTGACCCTGTGCGTACCGGCGTGGTCCTGGGTGCTGGCGGCTACGTCGGCCAGGCCTTCCACCTCGGGGCATTGCGTGCCCTCGCCCAGGTCACCGGCTTCGATGCCCGGCGTGCCGACACCCTGGTGGGGACGTCCGCGGGCTCCCTCGTCGCCGCTGGGCTGGCCGGAGGCATGTCGGCGGACGACCTCGCCGCGGAGCTGCTCGGCGAACAGCTGAGCCCACAGGGGGCCGCTCTGCGCGCGCGCGGCAACGGTCCCGGGTCGACGGCCGACCCG
>JALYIZ010000061.1 GCA_030775505.1 Actinomycetota bacterium
GGCTGAGGTCACCCACGAGGGTCAGCACGGCCTGCCTGGGACCGACGCGCGCCGCGTGCAGGGCACGCAACTGCTTGGGCCGCACGAGTGCGATGTCGTCGGCAGAGGGCAGGTCCCGCCCGTACGGGTGCGATCGGTACATACGGGCCAGCAGGGCCTCACGCGCGATCGCACTCGGCTGGCTTCTGTAGATCGCCAGCTCCTGTACCAGCCGGTCTCGTTCGCCGGCGACCTCGTCCCTGGGGTAGGCCGCGGACGTGAGCAGCTCGCCGAGCAGCTCCAGGAAGGCCGGCAGCTGGCCGGCCAGCACCGACCCGCTCATCCCCAGCCGGTCCGCGTCCGCCGAGACAGAGAGCTGCCCGCCGAGCGACTGCAGGTCCTGGGCCAGCCGGGAAGCGTCCCGGCTGGCCGTGCCGAGCAGCATCGAGTCCGCGAGCAGCTGCGCCTGCGCCGCGTGGGCCGCCCCGCGCTTGCCCGACGGCGCCGCGAAGGGGATCCGCAGCCGGACCTCCACGAGCGGCACACCGGGGCGGCGGACAGCAAGGGTGCGGGCACCGTGAGACATGGTGGTCTGAAGGACCGTAGGCGGACGGGAGACCCGCGGCTTCGCCAGGGACGGAACGGCGCGTGCCAGGGGGGCGCTCATGAGCCGGCCGCCGGCAGGAGCTCGAGCACGGCGCGCGACTCGGCTCGCAGGCTCGCGGCCGCGGACTGGACCCCGGCCGCGTCCACCCGCCCGAGCAGCCCGGGCAGCTCGTTGAGCAACTCCGCGCGGTCACGCTGCTGCTCGAAAACCGCCAGGTGCAGGGCCCGGCCGAGCACCGGGTCCACCTCGCGCAGGTAGCGAGACGTCATCCGCGCGACGGTGCGGTCCACCTCGTCCGGTGTCAACCCGTCCTGCGCCAGCCGTTCGATCTCCTCGTCGACGCTGGCCAGGATGGTCTCCGCGGACGTCTCCGGCCCGTAGTGCACATCGATCACCAGCGGGGTGGGGTCGCGCGCATCGAGCGGGTCCCCCATCACGCCGACGTACCCGCTGATGCTGGTCGCCGACCGGTCCTTCATCAGGAGCCGGTCCTGCAGCCGCGCCGCGTCTCCATCGGTCAGCACCTCGGCCAGGACCACATAGGGCAGGAACGTGTCGAGGTCGGCCGGGTCGGGGATCCGCCAGCCGACAGACAACGCCGGAGCCGGCGCCAGCGGGTCCGTCGCCACCTCGCGCCGTTCCTGCGTGGGGAACGGCTCAGCGAACGACGGGAGGTCCGGGACCGGGCGCTTGGGAATGTCGCCGAAATGCTCCTCCACCCAGGACATCACCTGGTCGGCCTTCACGTCCCCGGCGACGGTTACCACCGCGTTCGACGGCGCGTAGTACCTGTCGAAGAAGTCCTGCGCGTCCTGCAGGGTCGCCGACTCCAGATCCACGAAGTCGCCATAGCCGTTGTGGTTGTTGGCGAAGGTGTCGAACAGAACCGGCGGAAGGAGCAGCCATGGAAACCCGCCGTACGGGCGGTTGAGGACGTTGACGCGGATCTCGTTCTGCACCACGGCGACCTGGTTGACGAGGTTCTCCTGCGTGAGGGCGACGCTGCGCATCCGGTCCGCCTCGAGGAACAGCGCGAGCTCTGTCGCGTTGCTCGGCAGAATCTCGAAGTAGTTGGTGTAGTCCACGTGCGTCGAGCCGTTGAGGGTCCCGCCGCTCCCTTGCACGTAGGTGAAGTGCTCGCTCTTGGCCAGGCTCGCGGACCCCTGGAACATGAGGTGCTCGAAGAGGTGGGCGAACCCCGTCCGCCCCTTCGGCTCGCTGCGCATCCCCACGTCGTAGTAGACGGCCACGGCAACGACGGGGCTGCTGGAATCCGGGCTCACGACAACGCGAAGTCCGTTGGCGAGCGAGCGGCGTTCGACCGGGAAGGACAGGGCGGCGGGGCGAGGCGGCACCACCCGACCGTAGTACCCCGCGTTGCCGGCTCAGGGCCAGGGCAGGCACAGTGGCAGGGACAGTGGCAAGCACCGACGAAAGGAACCCCTGTGACCCTGCCAACTCGCACGCTCGGCGACGGACTCGTCGTCTCCGCCCAGGGCCTGGGGTGCATGGGGATGTCGGAGTTCTACGGCGCCGGCGACGAGGCCGAGTCGGTGGCCACGATCCACCGAGCGCTCGACCTCGGGGTCACGTTCCTCGACACCGCGGACATGTACGGACCCTGGATCAACGAGGAGCTGGTCGGCCGGGCGATCGCGGCACGTCGGGACGAGGTCGTACTCGCCACCAAGTTCGGCGTCGTGCGGACCGCCGACGGTGGACGCGCCGGGATCAAGGGGGACGCACAGTACGTGCGCGAGTCCTGCGACGCCTCGCTCCGGCGGCTCGGCGTCAGCCACATCGACCTCTACTACCAGCACCGGGTTGACCCAGCCGTGCCGATCGAGGAGACGGTCGGCGCGATGTCCGAGCTCGTCGCCGCCGGCAAGGTGCGCCACATCGGCCTGTCCGAGGCCGGTGCGGACACGCTCCGTCGGGCGTGCGCGGTCCATCAGATCGCCGCGGTGCAAAGCGAGTACAGCCTGTTCAGCCGGGACATCGAGCGCGCTGTCCTCCCGGCCGCGCGGGAGCTCGGGGTGGGACTGGTCGCCTACTCCCCGCTCGGGCGCGGCTTCCTCACGGGCGCCATCCGAACTCTCGACGACCTCGCCCCCGACGACTTCCGGCGCCACTCCCCGCGCTTTGCGCAGGAGGCGCTCGAGGCCAACCTGCGACTGGTCGACCAGGTCGCCGCCCTCGCCGCGGACAAGGGCGTGACCCCTGGGCAGGTCGCGTTGGCGTGGGTCCACGCGTCCGGACCGGACGTCGTCCCCATCCCCGGGACCAAACGGCGCACGTACCTGGAGGAGAACGTGGCGGCGCTGTCCGTGGAGCTGACAACGGAGGATCTGGCCCGGCTGGCCGCCGCCGTCCCTGTCGGCGACGTCGTGGGCGCGCGGTACCCGGACATGAGCAGCATCGAGACGTGAAGGCCCGGCTGATCGTCGCGCCGCTGGCCGCCGGACTGGTGGTCGCCGCCCTGACCGGTCCGGCGAACGGAACAGCAGTGCCGATCCGCAGGGTAAAGGTCGCCGACCTGCCCGGCGGGTTCGCTGAGCCGCGCATCGCCGTCGCGCCGGACGGTCGGCGTTGGCTGGCGACCACTGACCCGGCAACCGGAACCGCCGGAGTCTGGAGCAGCCGCGACGCCGGGCGCACCTGGCGACGCACGAAGGCACCGCTTCCCGGCCAGACCTCCGTCAGCGGCGACGTCGAGCTCGTCGTCACGCACACGGGCCGGGTGATCGTGTCCGAGCTCGACAGCCGTGGTGGGTTCGTCACCGGGTTCACAGACGACGGCGGGGAGACCTGGACCGCCTCCACGGGTACGGGGATCCCCGACGCGGACCGCCCCTGGCTGGCCGTCGGCCCTGACGACTCGGCCACCCACCAGCCGCGCGTGTATCTGCTGATGCACAACCTGTTCAGCGGTGCGGCGCACCACGAGATGGCAGTGCTGACCAGTACCGATGGCGGGGCCAGCTTCGGGCCACCCGTTCCCATCGCGCCTCCGGGGACGCAGGCCTTCCTCGACCTGCAATGCGCCGACTCGGGCGCCCCGTCCGCCCTGCTGGCCGACCCGGTCACCGGGGGGCTGCTCGCCGTGTTCGGCACCCGCACCTCGGCTGCCGGCGGGTGTGGCGCGTCCCTGACCGGGACGTTCGAGATCAACGTGGTGGGCGAGACGCGGATCTGGGTCGCCCGCTCCCCCGACGGCTCGCTCGGCTCCTGGACCGACACGCTCGCCTACGACGGCGGGACTCACACGGTTTCGTCGTCGTTCGAGACCGCGGCACTCGACCGGGCGGGCACCGCGTACGTGACCTTCGCCGAGACCGCCCTGCCGTACCCCAGCTTCGCCCGGGCGAGTGTCCGGCTGGTCTCCTCCCGGCGCGGTTCGGGCTCCTGGACCCCGGCGCGCACGATCGTCCCCGGTGGCGCTGTCGGCACCTACGACCCGACGGTCGTCGCCGGAGCCCCCGGAACGGTTGCCATCGCGTACTTCGCCGGTCATCCCGCCGGCTCCGGGGCGCCCCGCTGGGACCTCGAGCTCGCCTCCGTCACTGCGGCGGACGCCTCGCAACCGCGGGTGTCCACGACGGTCCTGGACCCGCGACCTGCCTACCGCCGCAGCGCCGACCAGATGGGCGGCTCGTGCGCCAGCGGTCCCCTCGTAGGGGTGCAGAACGGTTTCGTCTGCCATCGGGCGCCGGACAACTTCGGTGCGGCCTTGACGCGCGCCTGCACCCTGACCGTGACCTACCCGATGAGCTCCGAGGCCGGAGTGGGTAGCGCGGCAGGGACCTGGGTGCTCAACCGGCCCGGGCAGCGGTACTGCTGAGCGCACCCGCAGCGTAGGTGTCGAGCCAGCGTTCGAGCTCCGGGGCGGGCACGGGCCGGCTCCAGTGGTAGCCCTGGCCGAGGTCGCACTCGGCGGCCTTGAGCTGCCTCAGGACGAGATCGTTCTCGACCCCCTCGGCCACCACCCGCATCCCGAGGCTGTGGGCGAGGTGAATGGTCGACGCCACGATGGCCTGGTCCCGCACGTCGGCGGGCATGTTCATCACGAAGGACTTGTCGAGCTTCAGGTAGGCCACCGGCAGCTGCTTGAGGTAGGACAACGAGGAGAAGCCCGTCCCGAAGTCGTCAATGGCGCACCGCACTCCCATGCCGGCGAACTGGGCGAGGTTGCCCAGGACGGCGTCGATGTCCTCCGCGACAGTGCTCTCGGTGAGCTCGATCTCGATCGAAGCCGCCGGCAGCCCGACCGCTGCGGCAGCCGTCGCCAGCTGGACCGGGACGCGCTGGTCACGGAAGGACATCGCCGAAAGGTTGATGGCGATCGAGAGGGGCCGGCCGCCCTCACGCCAGCGCTGAGCCTGCCGCACAGCCTCGTCGACGACCCAAACCGTGAGGGCGTGGATCACCCCGGTCTGCTCGGCGAGGGGGATGAACTCGTCCGGGTAGACGAGCGCGTCCTCCTGCTGCCAACGGACAAGCGCCTCGACTGCCGTGCACTCTCCCGTGACCAGGTCGATCTTGGGTTGGTAGTGCAGTCGCAGCTCGCCGGCCTCGATGGCCCTGACCAGCGTGCCGGCGGCGAGCTCCCGCTCCGCCCCGGCGGCCTCGCGCTCGCTGATGTCGGTATAGGTCACGACCGCCCCGCGCACCACGCCGTCCTGGACGAGCGGGTAGCTGCTGTAGGCCACCGGCAGCAGCGAACCGTCCCGGCGCTGGAACACGTCGCGCTCAACCCGAAACCCCTCTCCACTGGCCATCGCGGCCATGATGGGACAGTCCTGCACCAGGTGCGGTGACCCGTCCGGGTGCAGGCTGTGGATGCGCTCGTGGATCTGCTCCCCGACAAGCTCGGCGACCTCGAAGCCGAGTAGTCGGGCGGCCACCGGGTTGATCGACGTGCAGCTGCCGTGAGTGTCGATCGAGTAGATGCCCTCGCCGGCGGAGTCGAGGAGCAAGGCGTTGTGCCTGCCCTGCTCCTGCGCGAGCTCGAGCGCGGCCTGAGCGCGCTGCTGCTCCGCGGCGCGTTGCGCACGTTGGGCCTTCTTGGTGTCACTGACGTCCATCAGGACGCCGAGGACGCTCGCGCCCTTTCCCTCCGTCGCATTCCGCGTCAACCGACCTGACAGCCAGCGCTGCTCACCATCAATCTTGGCTTCGAAGTCGCGGGGGACACCATCGGTACGGACGGCGTCGACGAGGCCCAGGACGAGCGCCGCAGCGTCAGCCTCGAGCACGCGGACAGCCTCCTGCACCGTCGCGACCTCGGCCAGTGGTCGTCCGTCGCGGGCATCGCTGATCGCGCCCCCGGCTTCGACCTGGAAGACGGTGATGCGGCCAAGGTCGAGCGCGAGGTCCAGCCGGGCCTGCTGCGCCTGGATGAGCCCCGCTGCCTCGACGAGGGAGGCGTCGAGCGACGCGATCTCGTCCTTGCCTCCGGCGACGGCGCGGAGCCCGCTGCCTTGGGCCAGGAGCCGGGCGTTGGCCTCGACCCTGGACAACCTGCGCGCCAATGAGGTCAGGAAGAAGCCCGCCGCAAGGCCACCGCCCAGCACGCCGATTCCGACCAGAGTGAAGGCCACGGTCCGGCTCAGCGCGTCCAGCCGGGCGTTGCTGGCGTCCTGGACCTGCTGCTCGCTGGCGAGTACTGCCAGCCCACCAGCGACGGCCGAACGGATCTGGTCCATCAAGCGCTTGCTTGCCAGCACGCGAACCGTGAGGACAGCGTCGGATGCACCGTAGGCGCGGTGCAGCGCGTCGAGGGCGGCGAACTCCTGGCCCGACAGGGGCTCGAGCTGACCGGCCAGCCCCCTCGTCTCGGCGGCTGCGGCCAAGACGCGCAGCTGGGCGGGGAGTTGGAGCACCGCGGCCTGGTAGGCGGTCAGGAACGTCGAGTCCCCCGTTGCGGCGTACCCCCCCACGCCGGTTTCGGCATCGACGAGGTCACTGAGCACGTCCTCCACCTGGGCCCGCAGCGTCGCCACCCTGGCCGCCACGCGGTCCGTCGCCACCGACTTCTGGCTGACCAGGAGCATCGCGCCGGCCGCGACGACGAGGGCGAGAGCCGGGACGAGGGTGACGAGAAGCCCCCGCACGCGGAGCGAGCGACGGGGTGCGACGCCGCCCCTGTCCATCATGGAAACTCTCTCGGAAGGTGCACGGGAAGGTTCGACGGTTGTCCAGCAGGGCCCACTGTCACACAGCCGCCGGGCCGGCGGATCGAAAGCGTCGGAATGTCCCGGGATGTCATCGCACCGCCACAGGCGTTTCGCATCCGACTGCAGACCAAGCGCATGCTTGGCAGGCGGCTCCCAACCGCAGCGGACTACACGTGCGCCGCGGCCGCCGGTGAGCTCACCGTCGAGGACGGCGTGGCCCGGTCCAGGATCCCTGCCAGGTCGACGCCGGCGGGCAGCGTGCCGAACGCGTGCCCCCAGTTACCGGCGACCCGTGAGGCGCAGAACGCGTCGGCCACGGCGGCGGGCGCGAACCGGACGAGCAGTGATGCCTGCAGGATCACCGCAAGACGTTCGACCAGCCGCCGGGCCCGAACCTCGGCGTCGACCTGGTCGGCGAGGTCTGCCTGGAGCTGGGCGCTCGCCCGGTCCAGCCGGGCGTCACCACCCGCGGCCCGGGCGATCTCGGCGAACACGGCTGCCACAGCTGCCGGCTCGCGGTTGACCACGCGCAGCACGTCGAGGGCGTTGACGTTGCCCGAGCCCTCCCAGACGGAGTTGAGCGGCGCCTCCCGATACAGGCGGGGCATCCCCGACTCCTCCACGTAGCCGTTGCCCCCCAGGCACTCCAGGGCCTCTGCGGCGACGTGGGGACCGCGCTTGCACACCCAGTACTTGCCGACCGCGACGGCCAGCCGCTTGAAAGCCTGCTCCCCGGCGTCTCCGGCGGCGGCCCGGTCGACCGACCCGGCGAGCCGCATCATCAGCGTCGTGGCCGCCTCCGACTCGAGCGCGAGGTCGGCCAGGACGTTGCGCATCAGCGGCTTGTCCACCAGGAGCCCACCGAAGGCGGACCGGTATGTGCAGTGGTGGACGGCCTGCACGAGTGCGGCCCTCGACAGTGCCGCCGACCCGATCACGCAGTCGAGCCGGGTCATGGACACCATCTCGATGATCGTCCGGACCCCGCGCCCCTCCTCGCCGACCAGCCAGCCTGTCGTCCCGTCGAACTCGGGCTCCGACGAGGCGTTGGAGCGGTTGCCCAGCTTGTCCTTCAGCCGCTGGATCCGGAAGGGGTTGCGGCTGCCGTCCGGCAGCACGCGGGGCACCAGGAAGCAGGACAACCCGGCGGGCGCCTGGGCCAGAACGAGGAACAGGTCGCACATCGGGGCGCTCGTGAACCACTTGTGCCCGCGCAGCAGGTAGGCACCGTTCCCGTCCGGGACCGCGACCGTCGTGTTGGCCCGAACATCGGAGCCGCCCTGCTTCTCCGTCATGCCCATTCCCGCCAGCAGCCCCCGCTTGCCGGTGGGCAGGCGCAGCCCGGGGTCGTACACCCGGCTGGTCAGCAGGGGCTCGTAGACGGTGGCCAGCTCCGGGTTGGCCCGCAGGGCGGGGACGACCGCATAGGTCATCGACACCGGGCAGCCGTGACCGCCCTCCGCCTGGGACCAGGTGTAGAAGCCGGCTGCCCTGGTCACGTGCGGCGCCGGAGCCCGTGAGGCCCAGGGGGCGCCGGCCAGCCCCTCGCCGACGGCCACCTCCATCAGGCGGTGCCAGGACGGGTGGAACTCGACCTCGTCGATGCGGTTGCCGTAGCGGTCGTGGGTGCGCAGCTCCGGCTCGTGGCGGTTGGCCTCGTCCGCCCAGCGCTGCGCCTCGCTGCTTCCGGCCCGCCGACCGAGCCGGTGCAGGTCCGGCGCGTAGTGCCCGCCGCCCTCCCGTTCGAGACCCTCGAGCAGCGCGGGGTCGGCGGCGACGTCGTAGTCGACCAGCGGCGGTGGCTGGTTGGTGACGAGATGGGTGGCGGCGTCGGTGCCCGGGTCCTGCAGGACGGTCATACGTCCGATTGTGCCCCTGGGCGCAGCGCCGCTGCCAGCTCGGTCCACAGGTGCGCGGCGGTCTGGGCCCCCAACAACAGCTGCGGGAGCACGGCCCGCTCGTTGGGTGCGTGGATCCGGTCGTCGGGCAGCCCGACGCCCACGAACACCACCGGCACCCCGAGGATGTCAGCCAGGTCGGCCTCGGGCCCGCTGCCACCCTCACGCGTGTACAGAACTTCTTTGCCGAACGCCTTCTCCATGGCCCGTGCCGCGGCCTGCAGGGCCGCAGCGTCGAGAGGGGTCAGACAAGGCCGGACCCCCGGTCCGCTGAACGTGACGCTGGCCGTGATGCCGCCGGTGTCGAAGCCGGCCACGTAGCGCTCGACGGCCGCCTGGACCTCGAGTGGTTCCTGCGCGGTGACCAGCCGGAAGCTGACTTTGGCGTGGGCGTCGGTCGGGACGATCGTCTTGTGGCCCGGACCGGTGTAGCCACCCCACATGCCGTTCACCTCGGCGGTGGGTCGGGCCCAGAGGCGTTCCAACGTGCTGAACCCCGCCTCGCCAGTGAGCCCCCGGGACAGCGCCGTCCGCTGGACCCACGTCTCCTCGTCGAACGGCAGCCGGGCGAACAGCTCCCGCTCCCGCTCGGACAGCTCGACGACCCGGTCGTAGAAGCCCGGCAACGTGATCCGGCCCTGGCCGTCATGCAGTCCGGCGAGCAGCTTCCCCATCACCTGCAGCGGGTTGGGGACCGCGCCCCCGAACGACCCGGAGTGCAGGTCGACGTCCGGGCCGTGCAGGTCGATCTGGCAGTCGGTCAGTCCCCGCATGCCCGTGCAGATGGAGGGCGTGTCGCGGTCGAAGACCGACGTGTCGCTGACGACCACCGCGTCGCAGACCAGCCGCTCCCGGTTGGCCTCCAGCAGCGGGCGGAAATGCGGCGACCCGGACTCCTCCTCGCCCTCGATCACCAGCTTCAGCGTCACGGCAGGGGACGTGCGGCCGCTCGCGTGCAGGTGGGCCGCGAGACCCAGGAGGTGGAACAGGACCTGTCCCTTGTCGTCGATGGCGCCGCGGCCGAACAGCTCGTCGCCGACGACGGTCGGCTCGAACGGCGGGGTGTTCCACAGCTCCAACGGGTCGACCGGCTGCACGTCGTGGTGGCCGTACAGCACGACCACGGGGGCGTCGGGCTCGGAGGCGGGCCACTCCGCGAAGACGGCGGGCAGGCCGGGCGTCTCCCAGACCTCGACCACCGGGAAGCCGGCCGTGCGCAGGCGCTGGGCCAGCCAGTCCGCGGACCGGCGGACCTCGTCGTGATGCTCGGGCGAGGCGCTGATAGAGGGGATGCGCAGCCAGACCTTGAGGCCGTCGGGTCCGTCGATGAGGTCGTCGAAATGGTCCCGGCAGTACTGCGCGACAGCATCCTCGGAGGGTCCGCTCGTCATGGCGCCCAACCTAGCCCGCCACCCTTGCCTGTCCGGAGCGGCCGGCCCCGGAGGTCAGTGCACGCCGAGGCAGAACGGGTGGCCCGCGGGACTGGCGTGGACGGCGAACAGTTCGTCGCCGTCGGGGTTGTCGGCGGGCCTGCGGGGCTCCTGCAGCAGCCGGCCGCCGAGCTCGAGGACGCGCCGGCTGGCCGACGTCAGGTCGTCAACGTGCAGGTCGAGGTGCACCTGCTGCTGCTGGGGGCCGGTCGGCCAGTCCGGTGGCACGTGACCGGGCGCCCGCTGCACCCCCATGACCCACTCACCCTCGACGACGATGCTGTGCCACGCCTCGTCGCGGTGCACGACCCCGCCGAGAAGGCCCGCCCAGAAGGCACTCTCCGCCTCCAGGTCGTCGGCGTCGAAGACCACGACCCGCCTGATGATCTGCACGCCCGCTCCCGACGTCCGCTCCGTCACCGCGACCGCGGCCACCGGACGCTATCGGCACAGCGTTCTAAGGTCCGGCCATGACGACCCCCTTCCATAGCCTGACCTTGCGCGTCGGAGAGCTGAGCTTCGACGCCATCGCGGCAGGGCCCGCCGACGGCCCGACCGTGGTGCTCCTGCACGGGTTCCCGCAGACCAGCTGGTCCTGGCGCCGGGTGTGGCCGGCGCTGGCCGAGGCCGGGTACCGGGTCGTCGCCCCCGACCAGCGCGGGTACTCGCCGGGGGCCCGCCCGGGGGATCCAGCGGCCTATGCGATGACCGCGCTGGTGGCTGACGTCAACGGCTACCTCGAAGCCCTCGGCGTGCAGTCGGCCCACGTGGTCGGCCACGACTGGGG
>JALYIZ010000062.1 GCA_030775505.1 Actinomycetota bacterium
CTCCGCGCCCCCGTCGCAGCCCTCCGCGCCCCCGTCGCAGCCCTCCGCGCCCCGTCGCGTGCCGGGATATGGCCCGCCGGAGGGCCATCTCACGGCACACGATCATGGTCCGCCTGGTCCGCCTGGTCCGCATGGTCCGCACGGGCCGGGCGGGGGGCAGCGTTGGCACGGGCCAGGCGGGGAGCTCAGGCAGCGCGCCGCCGCTCAGGTCACACCGGCCTCCGCGGCCCTTGCGCTCACGACGACCGCGAGCAGGCCCGGGCCGACGTGCGCGCCCACGACGGCGCCGACCTCGGACACATACAGCGACTGCAAGCCCTGGATGCGCTGACGCAGGCGGTCGGCCAGGAGCTCGGCGCGGTCGGCAGCAGCCAGGTGGTGAACCGCCACATCGACGGGTCGATTACCGGCGAATGCCACCGCGAGGTCTTCGAGGCGGGCCAGGGCCTTGGTTGCCGTCCGGACCTTCTCCTTCAGGGCGATCGTGCCGTCACGCATGTGCAAGAGGGGCTTGACGGCCAGCGCGGTCCCGACGAGAGCTGACGCAGCGCCGATCCGTCCTCCGCGCCGGAGGTGCTCCAGCGTGTCGACGTAGAAGACGACTGCCGTCGCTGCGGCAACGCGCTCGGCACTGCCGGACACGGCGTCAAGGTCGCCACCTGACGCAGCGCACTCCGCAGCGGCGATCACCGAGAATCCCAGACCCATCCCGATAGTGCGGCTGTCGACGACGCGCACCTCGATGCCTTCGTCGGCGACCTCCGCGGCGGCGAGTCGGGCTGCCTCCCCGGTTCCTGACAGAGCAGCGGACAGGTGCACGGAGACCACTTGGCGGGCACCGGTCGCGCGATAGGCAGCGGCGAACTCCGGCGGTACTGGTCGCGACGTGGAGACGGCAATACGGCGCTCCTGCAGGGCGGCCGCGACATCAGCGGGCGTGACCTCCTCCCCCTCGGTCCCCGTGCGCAGGCCGAGCACAACGTGCAGGGGGACGACGGTCACCTCGAACTTCTCGGCAACACCCGCCGGAAGGTACGCAGTGCTGTCGGTGACGACCGCGACCCGGCTGCTCATCCTGGCGAGGCTACGCGGGGACAACGTTGACGAGCCTCGGAACGCGCACGATGACCGTGCGGACCGCTCGGCCGTCCAGCGCCCGCACGACGGGCTCCGACGACAGCGCCATCTCACGCAGAGCGGTCTCGTCGATGTCTGGCGAGACCTCCAGCCGGTGCCGGACCTTGCCGGCGACCTGGACGACGCACGTCACGGACTCCTCGGTCAGCAGGTCCGGGTCGGCCTCCGGCCAACGGGTGCGGTGCACCGAGTCGCCCCCGTCCACGTCATGTCCCAGCCGCGACCATGCTTCCTCGGCGGTGTACGGGGCGTAGCAGCTGAGCATGACGGCCAGCGCCTCGGCACCGTCGCGCAACGAAGCGTCGGCTGTCGACCCGCCGTCGACCGCTTTGCGCAGCGCGGACGTCAGTTCCATGAAGCGGGCCACCGACACGTTCAGCCGATGGCTCTCGGTCAGCCGGGTCACCTCGTCGATCGTCCTGGCCACCAGCCGGTCCAGTGCGACGTCCCGGGCGGCAGTCATGGGCAGCGACGCCACGTCGGCAGCCACCCTCAGCACCCTGGCGAGGTACTTGACGGCGCCCGCAGGCGACACGTCAGCCCAGTCGATATCGTCCTCCGGCGGCCCGGCAAACACCATCGTCAGGCGGACGGCATCCACACCGAACTGCTCGAGCTGTTCGCCGAGGTCGACCCCGTTGCCGAGGGACTTCGACATGGCCTTGCCTCCGTTGACCACCTGTCCCTGGTTCATCAGGGCGGTGAACGGCTCGACGAAGTCGACCAGGCCCATGTCGTGCAGGACCTTGGTGAAGAAGCGCGCGTACAGCAGATGCAGAATCGCGTGCTCCACACCGCCGACGTACTGGGCGACCGGCATCCAGCGCCGCACGGCCTCCGGATCGAACGGCCCCGCCTCGTAGCCCGGTGAGCAGAACCGCAGGAAGTACCAGGACGAGTCGACGAACGTGTCCATCGTGTCCGTGTCGCGCCTGCCCGGCCCTCCGCACCGAGGGCAGTCGGTGTGTACCCAGTCCACGGCGCCGGCCAGCGGGGACTGGCCCTTCGGCTGCAGGTCGGCCCCCTTCAGGTCCGGCAGCCTGACCGGCAGCTGGTCGTCGGGGACCGGTACCTCCCCACACGTCGGGCAGTGCACGATGGGAATCGGCGCTCCCCAGAACCGCTGTCGCGAGAGCAGCCAGTCACGCAGCCGGAAGTTGACGGCCCCTTTGCCTTGACCGCGCCCTTCCAGATGGGCCACGACGTGCTGGATCGCCTCGTCTTTGGACAGGCCGTCCAGCGGACCGCTGTTGACCAACAGCCCGTCCCCGCTGGTCGCCACGCCCGTCAGGGCGGGGTCGTCGGCACCCGCGACATCGACGACGACCCGCACAGGCAGCCCGAAGGCCCTGGCGAAGTCCAGGTCTCGCTGGTCGTGCGCCGGTACCGCCATGATGGCGCCAGTTCCGTAGTCCGCGAGGACGTAGTCAGCTGCGAAGACCGGCAACTCCTCGCCGTTGACCGGATTCACAGCGGTGACTCCTAGCGACACACCGGTCTTCTCCCGGTCCGTCGCCTGCCGCTCGATGTCGGACAACCGGCGAACCTGCTCGCGGTAGGCGTCGAATTCAACGCGCTGAGCAGGGGTGCACAGCTCGTCCGCCAGGGCCGCGTCCGCGGCGACGACGAAGAAGGTTGCGCCATAAAGAGTGTCTGGCCGCGTGGTGAACACGGTGACGGTGCGGCCGGCAACGATGAAGTCGACGTGGGCACCGACCGACCTGCCGATCCAGTTCTTCTGCATCAGCAGGACCCGGTCGGGCCAGGAACCTTCCAGCTGGACCATGTCGTCCAGCAGCCGGTCGGCGTACTCAGTGATCCGGAAGTACCACTGGGTCAACTCGCGCTTGGTAACTACGGCGCCGCACCGCTCACAGTTGCCGCCGACGACCTGCTCGTTCGCCAGTACCGTCTGGTCTTCGGGGCACCAGTTCACCGCGGAGTTCTTACGGTAGGCCAGGCCTCGCTCACGGAAGCGCAGGAACAGCCACTGCGTCCAGCGGTAGTACTCCGGGTCGCTCGTGTTGAGCCGGCGCGACCAGTCGAACGAGATGGCGTACCGCCGGAAGGACTCTGCCTGCGTGTCGATGTTGGCGTAGGTCCATGTTGCCGGATGCTCGCCGCGCTTGATGGCCGCGTTTTCGGCCGGCAGTCCGAAGGAGTCCCATCCCACGGGGTGCAGGACGTCAAAGCCCCTGCGCATCCAGTAGCGCGCCACGACGTCGCCGATGCCGAAGGCCTCGGCGTGGCCCATGTGCAGGTCCCCACTCGGGTAGCTGAACATGTCCAGCACGTACTTTCGCGGGGCGTCGGGCTGCTGACCTGCGCGGTACAGGTCGAGCCGGTCCCATACCGGCAGCCAGCGGTCCTGGACCGCCCGCCAGTCGATCGGCTCGCGGTCGCTGTGCACGTCCTGCGTCACGGGGGTCTCCTCCGACGTCGGGCAACAAAAAAGCCCTCGTGGGTACGAGGGCGCCGCGCTGACATGGTGCGTCGTCAGCGCGGCCCGGGAAGAAGCAGGTCGTGGGCGGTCATGGTCGCATCCTACGCAGACGTGCCAGCGCCGCCCAGCAGGTTGCCCGGATTAGGCTCCCGGACGTGGAGCAGGCGTGACGGCGACCCTGCGGCCGCCGGACGGGACCCCCTCTCCCCATCACGAGGAGTCACCCTGGCGCGCCGGGGGACCAGCGGCCCAGGCCAGGAGAAGGCGGCTTCTGTTCGGCTGCGGCACGGTATTTGCGATCGTCGTGGGCATCTTCGGGTTCCCGACCGGGCGCGACGTCATCGTCGGCTGGCTGCTGCTGTTCCTGCTGGCGCTGTGCGGAGCCGACCTCCGCCTGTGGGCGCGCGTCGTGGTCCGGGACTGGCTTGGTTTCGTCGCGATGCTGTTCGCCTACGACCTGCTCCGGGGACAGGCTGATCGGCTGGGGGGGCGTCTCGCCGGCGGGCGCCTGCTCGCCGACGGCGAGGGACATCAGCTGCATGCCTTCGTGAGCCCTCAGCTCGAAGCCGACCGGTTCCTGTTTGGCGGTCACGTGCCAACGGTGTGGCTCCAGCAGCACCTGTTCGACCCCGCCCGCGTCCACTGGTACGACATCGCGGTCGTCCCGGTCTACATGTCGCACTTCGTCGTTCCGACAGCGCTCGCGGGTGTCCTGTGGGCCAGGTCCTACGGGCTCTTCCGGCGCTACATCGCGACGTTCGTGACGCTCACGGCCATGACCCTCGTGACCTACACCCTCTTTCCCGCCGTGCCGCCGTGGATGGCGAGCCTCAACGGCTTCCTCCCCGCCGGCGTCGAGAGGGTCGTCACCCACACCCTGCTCAGCACCGGCGTAGGCACCATCCAGTCTGCGGTCGAGCACGGCCAGGCCTACGCCAACCCGGTAGCCGCGGTCCCCTCCCTGCACTCCGCGGTCCCCATGTTGCTGATCCTCATGTTCTGGCGGAGCGCCCGGGGACCGGTCAGGGCCCTGCTCTGCGGCTACGTGGCGGCGATGACCTTCACCCTGGTGTACGGAGGGGAGCACTACGTCGTGGACGTCCTCCTGGGCTGGCTCTATGCGGCCGTAGCACTCCGCTTGGTCGACGTCTGGTTGAGACGCCGGTCACCCAGCGTGAGCCGGCAGGCATAGACCGCCTTGCACGGGGAACCATGGCCGACATCGTTGACGGAGCCACAGCGGGGGGAGGCCGGCGTGCCTAAGCAGGACCTGGCCGAGCTCATGCGCCAGGCGGTCGAGGCGCTGGACCACCTGGGCAAGGCAGTCGCTGGGCAGGACGCCCTGCCCAGCGACATGGTGGTGCTCGCCGAATCTGTGTCTACGGCTCGTCGCGAGCTCTACGCCGGCCTCATCCACAGCGGTTGGATCGCACCCGGCGGGGTCCTTGCAGGCATCCGGGTGGATGAGGAGCTGGTGGCTCAGCACCTGGGCCGGGCCTACGACCGGGACGCCTCCTGATCGCCCTACCCGTGAGGTAGCCGGTCAAGCAGTCGCAGCCAGACCTCGCTCATCGTCGGGTAGCTGGGGACCGCGTGCCACAGCCGCTGGAGCGGCACCTCCCCCACGATCGCCACCGTGGCTGCGTGGACCATTTCTGTCACGCCGGGCCCGAGGAACGTCGCGCCAACCAGTCGCTCGCCTGCCACGACCAGCTGCGCCCAGCCCGGGTTGTCGTCGGCGAACAATGAGCCGCCAGCGGTGCTGGCCATCTCGTACGACACGGTGGTGACGTCGAGGCCTGCCGTGCGCGCCGCCGCCTCCGTCAGACCTACCGAGGCGACAGGCGGGTCGGAGAACACCACCTGCGGGACGCATCGTTCGTCCGCGCTGGCTGCGTGCACGGTCCACGGTCCCCGCACGGGCTGCCCGGAAGCCCGTGCGGCAATCACTGTCCCCGCGACCCGCGCCTGGTACTTGCCCATGTGGGTCAGCAGGGCCCGGCGGTTGACGTCACCCGCGGCGTAGAGCCAGTCGCTGCCCTGCACCAGCATGGTGTCGTCGACGGTCAGCCACGCACCCGGCTCAAAGCCGACGGTCTCCAGGCCCAGGTCGTGCGTGGCGGGTGCCCGACCGACGGCAACCAGCAACTCGTCGGCCTCGACGACGCCGCCGTCGTCGAGGGTGACGGTGACCGTGTCGGCCCTGGCGACCTTGACGACGGACGCCTGCGTGCGCACGTCCACCCCGCTTGCACGCAGCGCCGCGGTGATGCGCCGGCCGGCCTCCGGTTCGTTGTTCACGAGGACCCGGTCTGACCTCTCGATCAGGGTCACGTGCGACCCGAGGGCCTGCCACGCGGTTGCCATTTCGACCCCCACGACCCCGCCGCCCATGACAGCCAGCCGTGCCGGGACTGCCGAGGCGCTGGTCGCCTCCCTGGCCGTCCACGGCCGCGCCTCTTGGAGTCCCGCGACGGGGGGAACAAGCGCCGAGGTGCCGGTGCAGATGACCACGGCCCGCCGCGCCGTGAAGGTCACCTCACCCACGACCACCGTCCGCGGTCCGCTCAGCCGCGCATGCCCCCTGGCGAGGGCGATGCCTTCCCGTTCGACCCAGGCAACCTGCCCCGAGTCTGACCACCCACTCGTGAAGGAGTCCCGGCGGGCGAACACCGCATGGATGTCGAGCTGACCCGTCACCGCCTGCCTCGCGCCGGCGACGCCCCGCGCCTCGGAGAGCACCTCGACAGGGCGGAGCAGCGCCTTGCTGGGCATGCAGGCCCAATACGAACACTCTCCGCCGACGAGCTCGGCCTCCACGAGCAGGACGGTGAGCCCACCCCGCTTCGCGTAGTCGGCGACGTTCTCCCCCGTCGACCCGGCCCCTATGACGATGACGTCATACGTGGTCTCTGCCAGCTCCTGGGGCCGGTGGTCCGGCGCGGGCGTCGTCGTCGGCATGATCACTCCCTTGCGACGGGCGGGTGCCTGTGACTACCACGCGCGAGGTCGTCAGGGCGACCGCCCGGCACCTGTCCGTATGCTGAGCCCCGGTGTGCCGGGAAGTCTGGTCGGCGGTCCTTTCAGTGACCCCGGATGCGGACGGAGTTCTCGTGCACCTCGTCGAGGTCCTGCTGGTGCTGGTCGCGCTGGCCACCCTCGTGGCGGCGACGGCCGACCGGTTGCGCGCCCCGGCCCCTTCTCTGCTCGTCCTGGGCGGCCTGTGTGCCGCCCTCCTGCCCGGAGTTCCGGACGTGCACGTGAACCCAGCCGTGGTGGGACTGGCGGTCCTCCCTCCACTGCTGTACGCAGGTGCGACGGACGTGTCGCTTCCGGACCTTCGCGCCTGCGCGTCCTCCGTCGCATCACTGTCGGTGGGACTGGTGGGGGCGACCGCTACCTCCACAGCTTTGCTCGTGCACCAGGTTCACCCGGCCATCTCTGTGAGCGTCGGCCTGGTCCTCGGCTCGATCCTGGCCAGCACCGACCCCGTCGCCGTTGGCGCTCTGGCGCGCTCGATGTCGCTGCCCCCACGGCTTCTCGCCCTCGTGCAGGGCGAGAGCCTTCTCAACGACGCCACGAGCCTGATGCTCTTCCAAGTCGCAGTGACCTGGGTGTTGCGCGGCCACGCCAGCCCCGTCGGCGCCGCCGGGCAGTTCCTGGAGCTCGCACTCGGGGGCGTTGTCGCGGGTCTCGCCACGGCGTTCGTCGGTCGACGGTTGAGCTCGGTGACTGCCGATCCCGTGCTCGGCCCGGTCCTCGCGCTGCTGCTGCCCTACGGGGCCTTCGTGGGCGCCGACCTCCTCCACGGGTCCGGGGTGACAGCGGTCGTCGTCGCCGGCCTCGGAGCCGCCCGGCGCGATCCCCGGCACGGCAGCGCAGAGGGCCGCAACGCCTCGGCCACGGTGTACGCCGTCGTCGTCTTCGTGCTCGAGAGTGCGATCTTCGGCGCCATCGGCTTGCAGCTGCCCACCCTCCTGCGGGGGATCACCCGAGAGGGAACGTCCATCCCACCCCTCGTCCTCGCGGTCACAGGCGTCCTTGTCCTGTCCCGTGTGGCCTGGGTGGCGGCGACCGCCCTGGTGGCGTCCGCAACGCCACGCCAACAGACGGGACAGCGCGACGGGGGCTGGCGCACCGCCGCCGTCACGTCCTGGATCGGCACGCGAGGGGTTGTTCCACTGGCCGCCGCACTGTCGATCCCCCAGGGCTCGGCGGGACATGCGTTCCCTCACCGTGACCTCCTGCTGGTCGTGGCCAGCTCGGTCATCGTGGTCACCCTCGTCGTGCAAGGCCTCACCCTCGCGCCACTCGCGCGCCACCTGGGAGTCCGCGACGACCCTCAGCGTGTGGCGGGCCAGGCGGCGCGCGCTCGTGAGCTGGCGGCCCGTGCCGCTCAGGCGCGGCTGAAGGAACTGCTCGCGGTCGAGGCCGTTCCTGACGCCGTGGCCGCTCGGCTGACGCGCGAGGCTGCGGACCGGGTCGATCGCCGCAGCCTGGCCGGCAGCGCGGAGGAGGAGCCGCCAGCCGACTACCAGCGCCTCCGGCGTGAGCTCCTCCTCGCGGAGGGACGGGCACTGTGGGGGCTGCGCGAGGCGGGACTGCTCGATGAGGCGGTCCGCCGCACGCTGCAGGCCGACGTGGATGCCGAGATGAACGGTCCGTGACTTACAGCGGGTAACGCGACCGGCTGTCGCGGTAGCCCGAACAACCAGTCTTCTCAGCCAGGTCACGCGCGGCGCCTGGCAGGCCGCGTTGGTGGTGGAGAAGCAATCGTGCCAGCGCGCCGGCGAGCTCAGTTGGCTCTCAGGTCGAGATCCGTGAACAACCACCACAGTTCCGCGAGCGTGGTGAGGTCAGTCAGGTCTGCGCCGGTGAGCTCGCAGAACCGGCCGATCCGGTAGCCCACGGTATTGATGTGGACGTGCAGTCGCGATGCCGCCCCGTCACGCCGGCTCCCCGTTTCGAGGTAGGCGCGCACCGTGGCCAGCAGTTCACCGCCCAGACTGCCTGACCCCTGTAGGGGCGCGACGTAGCGCTGACGAAGTTCACGACCGACCTCGGGGGATTGCTGGACGTTTGCCCGCAGGCCCAGATCGCTCAGCCGGAAGACTCCCGCCAGGCCGAGGGGCCAGGCCGTCGCCAGGGCCAGTTGGGCCTGCTCGTTTGCCTGCCCAAGAGCGGCAAGCGGCACCGGTCCGGCCATGCCTGCCGTGATGCTGCCACTGGCGACCGGGGCCTCCAGGAGCAACCCCACGACGTCATCCCCCCACAGGGCGAACGCGCAGTACGGCGGATGACTGCGGTTCCCTGCGAGCTCGCGCTGCACCTGGTCGGTGTCCACCCGCTCCTGCCCGCGGGCCCGCACGACGAAGTACGGACGGCTGGCGTCCAGACCCAGCCGTCCGCTGTGGTCGCGGATCTCCTCATCGACGAGCCGGCCGCGCAACAGGCTGCGCAGGGCGAGGGCGCGCCGCTCGTGCTCCTCCCTTGAGGTCCGTAGCTCGATGCGGCGGTGCGCGGTGGCGGTGACGCGGGTAACCGTCTTGACATTGGCGAATCGCAGGGCGAAGGCCTGGAGCATCTGCTCGGCCGGGACTGTCTGGGCCATGGAGGCCCACAACCGGTCCCACATGGACGCCTCCGCGGTGGTCACCGCCAGCAGGTACTCGTCCAGCGGGACGCCGTTCCGTGCCCGCTCCTCGACGGTGTCGGCGAACACGCGCAACTCGGCGTCGTTGAGGGCTCGCCTCTCCATGAGGGCTGTCAGCAGCGACATCAGGTTGCGCCGCGAGGCGGCCCACAGTTGCTCGTCGCTGACGTAGGCGTACTCCGGGACGCGTTCGCGGACGGCGACACCTGCCTCCGCGGTGATCCCGTCGATGTCGGCCAAGGCTGCCTGTGCCGCAGACGCCACCGCTGCCCAGCTCTCCGGTCCCGCCTGCTGTGTCACGGCACAAGTGTGAAACACCCGGGCGCCGCGAGCCAACGCGGCCAGGTGGACACCGGTCCCCCGCGGCTGACGCGGCCCGCCCGAGCCGAGCGCGGCGGTCGTCTCACGGCTACTGGCTTTCACACACAGGTTCCCCGCGTGAGTCTTGTTCGTTGCACCGAAGCACCGCCGACGAGACGCGGCTAGCGTCAATGGGCACGACGCCGAGACCGGTGCCCCGTCGCCGCCGCGGCGGCCGGAAGGGGAGCCTCATGCCCGAAACTCGCCCCACAACGCCGCTACAGGGTCGACGGATCGGCCACCGCAGGCACCTCGGCCACATTCCCGTGGTCATTCTGGTGAGCCTCATGGCCACGGCCTGCGGCTCTACGGTGGTACGCACGAGTCAGGTAGGTCTGGGAGGCCAGGCAGACGCGATGGGCTCCGTCAGCTCAGGCGGCCCGGTGGCCAACGCGGGCAGCTCCGCGAGCACCGACCTGACGTCGCCGCCATCGGCCGCCGCCGCGTCGCTGCGGGCCGGCCTCAACGGCTCGGGTACGGGTGCGGTCTCCACCGCGCCGAGCCGGACCGCGGTGACCGGTACCGGCACCACCGCCGCTGCCATCCCCCCGACCGGTCGCGGGTGGGACAGGCGCTATGTCCACATCGGTGTCACCACCGCGAGCGATGTGGGCACCGTCGGCCAGTCGCTCGGCATCAAGAGCATCAACCCAGGGAATCTCAAAGCTGATGCTGAGGCCATGGTGGCCTACCTCAACGCCCACGGCGGCATCTTCGGCCGACAGCTCAAGGCGGAGTACTACGACGTCAAGACCACCGACAACGGAGACGCGGTCGGTCAGGCCGTGTGTACCTACTTCACACAGGACGTCCCCGTCATCGCGCTGCTGAACATGACGACGAACGGCGATACGCCGAACTTCGACGCCTGTGTGGCGAAGGCGCATCTGCCTACGTTCGGCTGGATCACCAACACGGGTGACGACAGCTTCTACGCCTCCTTCCACGGCTTCTACAACAACATGCCCTTCCCGTCGTGGTCACGGTTCGCCCGACCGTTCGTGCGCCGCCTTGTCGCGCAGGGCTACTTCGGCCCCTGGGACACGGTGAACGGCCGGCCCGGAACCGCCCCGGCAAAAATGGGAATCCTCGAGCTCGACACCCCCACTGGACACCAGATCGCCCGACTGCTCATCAACGAGCTCACGGCCGTCGGGCACGCGCCCGACCCAGCTGACGTCATCTTCTACAGTTCCACGCAGGACATCAGCGGTTCGGAACTCAAATTCCACACGGACAACGTGACCCATATTACCGGCGATGAGCTCCTCTTCGCCT
>JALYIZ010000063.1 GCA_030775505.1 Actinomycetota bacterium
CCGTAGGGCCCGGCCCGGGTCGTGCGCCTCCGCTCGCCGGCGGGCTGCGTCCGCCAGCGTCGGGCCGACGCCCGTAGGTCGACGACCGCAGCGAAGGTCCGCCCAGACGCGCGGGGCCCCCAGGAGCTCCACCGCCCGGTGGATGGACCAGGTCCCCGCCTCGACCACCCCCGCGAGGCCAACCCGTGCCTCCAGGTCGTCGTCGTGGGCGGTCATCACAGAAAACCTGCTGCGCTGCCCAGCCGGTAGCCGAGGGCATGACCGACATGCTCCGGGCCAGGACACCTAGCGCCCTGCAGGTCAGCAAGAGTCCAGGCCATCCGCAGGACGCGTCCAAATCCCCGCGCCGTGAGCAGGCCGCAGTCCACTGCGCGCTCCGCACCCACCGTCGCGACTCTGGGAAGGGGCCATCTGCGGCGGAGCTCGACAGCCGGAACCTGTCCGTTGGTGCGCCAGGGTGTCCCCCGGTAGCGCCGGGCCGCCGCGGCCCGCGCGCGGGCCACGCGGGCGGCAATGTCGGCCGTCGGCTCACCTCGGCCGTCCTCCGCCAACAGCTCCGCGCGGCTGACGCGGGGCACCTCGACGTGCAGGTCCACGCGGTCCAGAAGAGGACCGGACAGCCTCGCCAGGTAGCGACGGCGGCTGTCAGGAGTGCAGGCGCAGTCCTGCTCAGCCCTCGCGCAGGGACAGGGGTTGGCGGCCAGCAGCAGGGTGAACCGCGCCGGGTACACGGCCGTCCCGCCCACCCGGCTGATCGACAGACGGCCGCTCTCAAGCGGTTGGCGCAACGCGTCCAGGACACCACGAGAGAACTCCGGTGCCTCGTCGAGAAACAGAATGCCGTGTGTGGCCAAGGACGCGGCACCGGGACGGGCCACACCGGGGCCCCCGCCGACGATCGCGGCCACCGTGGCCGTGTGATGGGGGTCCTGGAAGGGAGCCCGGGAGATCAGGGGCTCGTGAGCGGGCAGCCGGCCCGCCAGCGAGTGAACCGCGGTGACCTCCAGGGCCTCGTCGAGGTCCAGCGGGGGCAGCAGGCCGGGCGTGCGCTCGGCGAGCATCGTCTTGCCACTCCCGGGTGGTCCGACGAGGAGCGCGTGATGGCCGCCGGCAGCCGCGACCTCCATGGCCGTCCGCCCGGCAGCCTGACCCGCCACGTCGAGCATGTCCAGCGTCGGCTCGTCCGTGCCGCAGCCCTGCGGCACGACCGTGGCTGCCGCAGGGGCCTCCGGCACCGGCTGGCCGCGCAGGACGGCTAACAGCCCCCTCAGCGAGGAGACTGCGCAGATCTCCACACCAGGGACCAGTCGGGCCTCGCCCGCGTTGCCGGCAGGAACCACAACGCTCCGGTAGCCGGCGGCGGCCGCTGTCAGCACCGCAGGGAGCACTCCGAGGACCGGCCGCACCAGTCCGTCGAGGCCGAGCTCGCCGATGAGGACCCGGCTTCGCAACCCGGCTCTTGGAACCGCGCCATCGGCTGCCAGCACGGCCACCGCCATCGCCAGGTCGAAGCCGCTCCCCCTCTTGCGCAGCGAGGCGGGTGACAGCCCCAGCGTGATGCGCCGCTGCGGCCACCGCTCACCGGAGTTGACGACCGCGGCCCGGATGCGGTCGCGCGCCTCTGCAAGGGCGGTGTCAGGCAGACCCGTCAGGGTGAGCCCCGGCAGACCGAGGGCCAGGTCGGCCTGATCTTCGACGATGGACCCCTCGAGTCCGAGGAGGCTGACTGACCAGGCGGTGGCGAGGGCCATCAGAAGGCCGCACGCAGGTGGTGCACCGTGACGCCACCACCGTGCGGGCGGACGACGGAGATGACGTCGAAACGTAAGGCGCGCCGTCCGGGCTGAGGGTGCTCAGCCAGCCAACGCAACGCCAGCCTGCGGATACGGCGGGCCTTCTGCCAGGTCACCGCCTCGACGGGAGTTCCGAAGTCGGCAGAACGCCGCGTCTTGACCTCGATGAACACCACGCAGCCATCGGTGTCGACGGCCACGACGTCCAGCTCGCCGCCGGAGCAGCGCCAGTTGCGCGCAAGGATGCGCATGCCGGCGGCCCGCACATGCGCCGCGGCCAGGTCCTCCCCGTACCTTCCGAGCTCCTGCGACGCTCGCATGTCCACCACCTCCGGCGGACACCGTGGCTCAGGCCACGGGGTCGCAGGGAGCCGGTGGGGCAGCTGTGGACCGTCGGCTCACCTGTGGACAGTCAGTCGACTCCTGTCGGGCCCGGAGCCAGCCCCTGGATGACGGGGCTGTCCTCACTGCTCCCCGGGGCCGGCTCGGCACTCACGGCCGGAACGCCCCGGGTGTCGCCCGGCGAGCCGGTTGCGGCAAGGGAGACAGGACCTACTTCGGCCTCTGCCGTCGCGGGATGACTCGGCACATGCTCCGGCGCGGCGCCCGCCCGCATGGCGCCGTGGTCGACACCCGGTGCCACCCGTCGGGCGTCCGGCCCGCCCTCGTGCGCTTCCGGGTCGCCGTGGCCACCGGTCGGTGGCATCGGCTCGGTCTTGGACTGGTTGCTCACTGGTCCTCCTCGCTGGTGGAAGGAGGCCTACCCGCACCCAGGGCCTACGACCCGGGTAGCTCCAGGTCGGGCTTCTCGAGCTTCTCGACATTGACGTCTTTGAAGGTGAGCACCCGCACCGACTTCACGAACCGCGCGGGCCGGTACATGTCCCAGACCCAGGCATCGGTCAGGCTGAGCTCGAACCACACTTCGCCGTCGGCGGATCGAGGCTGCACATCTACGGCATTGGCGAGGTAGAAGCGGCGCTCGGTCTCGACCACGTAGTCGAACTGCCGGACGATGTCCCGGTACTCCCGGTACAGCTGGAGTTCCATGTCCGTCTCGTACTTCTCGAGGTCCTCAGCGCTCACGCCCGTACCTCCGCCCGCTCGTCATACCACTCATCATCCCGCACGGCGGCGCCGACGACCGACCGGACGTTGACATAGGAGAACCGGTGCTGCGGACAGGGCCCGAACTGGGCCAGAGCTGCCGTGTGCTCCGCGGTGGCGTACCCCTTGTGCCGGCCGAAGTCGTAGGCGGGGAACTCGTGGTGGAGCTGCTGCATGAGCCGGTCCCGGGTGACCTTGGCCACCACGGACGCGGCGGCCACACAGGCAGCCACCCGGTCGCCCTTCCAGACTGCCAGCGCCGGAGCCGGTAGGCCCGCGACCGGGAAGCCGTCGGTGAGGACATAGGAGGGGCAGGGATCCAGTCGCCCCACTGCCTGCCGCATCGCCCGGATGTTGCTGACGTGCAGTCCGGTGCGGTCCACCTCGCCGGGAGGGACGACCACGACCGACCAGGCGAGGGCTCGTCGGAGCACCTCGCGGTAGGCCGCCTCCCTCGCGCGCTCGGTGAGCAGCTTGGAGTCGGCCAGCCCCGGCACCTCGCCCCGCCGACCTTGCGGGAGGACAACTGCGGCGACCACCAGCGGACCGGCACACGCCCCCCGCCCGGCCTCATCTGCCCCAGCCACGTGCCGGAACCCGCTGCGCTGCAACACGCGTTCCAGCGCCCAGAGGCCATTCTCCGAACGCACGACGGGCCTGGTGGCGAGAAGCACGTCAGACTCCGAGCCGGTCCAGGAGCTGGACCAGGCAGAGCGGAAACACGGCGTCGCCAGTCGTGCGCAGAGCCGCCCGATCCCACCATCGGTGTTCCACGATGCTGTCCGCCTCGAGCTGTTCGAACCCTCGCGTGTCCACGTCGTGGCCGTCAACCCGGAGGAGGAAGAACTGCTGCCACTGGACGTAGTGGCGTCCCGCGAAGTCGAACTCGGACTCCTCCGCGTGAACACACTCGCCGAGGTCCTCGGGTAGGCAGCGCAGGCCGGTCTCCTCGAAAAGCTCCCGCGAGGCGCCCTCCGCCGGGCTCTCGCCCGCATCGAGTCCCCCGCCTGGCGTGAACCACCACGTTCCCCGAGTCGGGTCAGACGGGTCGCCGCCACGGAACAGCAGGACCCGGCCCTCGGCGTCGAGCAGAAGCACGCGCCCGGCACGCCTGTCGACCACCGTCATCGGGGCCATCGGCTCATCGCCCGGCTGACGCCCGACGGCTCCGCCGGCGCCGCCGCAAGGCGGTGAGCGGCAACGCCCCGGCTACCCCCAGGACTGCCGGGCCGGCTGCGAGACCGGTCCCGAGCGCGGTGTTGAAGGCCGAGGGGACGCGAAGGATCTTGCCTCGGCTCACCGGCCACACGACCACGAAGGCCCGGCCGATTACCTTGTCGATCGGAACCGTTCCGCGGTACTGCGCCAAGGGGTCGGTCGCGTCCAGGTGGAAGCGCGAGTCAGCTGAAGCTCCCCGGTGGTCGCCCAGCACCCACACCCGGCCTGGCGGAACAAGGATCCCTGGCGACCCGGGAGGGCAGTTCTCGGCTCCGGTCCCCGCGGTCTCGGGGTCCGCCTTGCTGTTGAGCCTCTGGCCGATCCGGCAGAAGGGCATGTGGTCGTCCTGGAACAGGTAGCTCTCGTGCAGCTCGTACGGCGCCGCAGCCCCGGCGGGCTGGACGGTCACGTTGCCGTTGCTGCAGCAGGCCACGCGGTCACCTGGCAGCCCGATGACCCGCTTGATGAAGTCCTTCTGGTTGGGTGGTCCCACCCCGATCGCCGAGCTCACCGCTCGCAGGACACGCTGGAGCCCGTTGCTCGGCGGCGCGAGGGGCGCCACCTCCGTCGAGGAGAAGTTGTTCACTCCGTTGAAGACCACGACCTCGCCGCGATGAATCGACCGGAACCGGTAGACCACCTTGTTGACCAGCACGCGGTCACGGATCTCGAGCGTCTGCTGCATCGATCCTGACGGGATGTAGAACGCCTGGATGAGGAAGGCCTTGATCAGCAGTGCCAGGATCAGCGCCACCGCAACCAGGAACGGCAGCTCCCGGGCGAAGGAACCAGCCTTGCGCTGCTTGCCGGCCGGTGGGGCCGCCGTCTTCGACCCGGGGGCGCTGGCGTCAGCGGGGCGCTCGTCGTCAGTCATCACGGCAACCCTAACGGGGAGATCGGGCCGGACGTGCCAGCCGAGGCGGAGCGGCCGGTCAGGCCTGCGCGTCGGAGGTCGCCGTGGCGGCCTTCGCCGGAACGCTGTCCCGCTTCTCCTTGATCTTGGCCTTCTTGCCCCTCAGCTCACGCAGGTAGTACAGCTTCGCCCGGCGCACATCACCGCGGGTGACCACCTTGATGCTCTCGATGACCGGAGTGTGGACCGGGAAGGTGCGCTCCACTCCGACGCCGAAGCTGACCTTGCGCACGGTGAACGTCTCCCTCGACCCACCACCCTGGCGGCGGATCACGACGCCCTGGAAGTGCTGGACGCGCGAGCGGTTGCCCTCGACGACCCGCACGCCCACGTCCAGGGTGTCGCCGGGACGGAAGTCGGGCACGTCGCTGCGCAGCTGGGCGGCGTCGAGCTCGTCGAGGGTGTGCATCGTCGGTTCGCTTCCTCGTGGGCAGGCACGCGCATGCGCGCAACGGCCGGGTGGTCGGTGGCTACGGGGGGAACCGGGGGCCCTCCGGCGAGGACGGCGCAACCGGTACCAGTCCTCTACTGTGCCACATCGTCGCGCGGAAGCGGAAACGCCGCGTCGGTCAGCAGGTCCGGGCGTACCCGTCCCGTGCGCTCAGTGGCCTGTTCCGCGCGCCATCGCGCGACGGCAGCGTGGTCGCCCGACAGCAGGACGGGTGGAACGGGCCGGCCCCGCCAGACCTCCGGACGGGTGTACACCGGCCCTTCGAGCAGGCGGGCCATCCGGCCGGGCGCGAACGAGTCGTCGAGAGAGGACTCCGCGTTGCCGAGCACCCCGGGAAGCAGCCGGAAAACCGTCTCGAGGATCACCAGAACGGCCGCCTCGCCGCCGGCCATCACGTAGTCACCGAGCGAGACCTCGTCCACCGTCATGCGTTCGCCCGCGTACTCCAGCACCCGGGAGTCGATGCCCTCATACCGGCCACAGACGAACATCAGCCACGGCTTGTCGGCGAGCTCGTGCGCGTGCGCCTGGGTGAACGGGCGCCCGGACGGAGTGGGCACGACCAGGTGGGGCTGCGGACCGCCAGGAGGCGCCAGGGCGTCGAGCGCGCGGCCCCACGGCTCCGGGCGCATGACCATGCCGGGTCCGCCCCCGTAGGGACTGTCGTCGACGGTGCGGTGGACGTCATCGGTCCAGGCCCGCAGGTCGTGGACTGCGACGTCCACCAGGCCCCGCTCCCTGGCCTTGCCCAGCAGGCTCTCGCCGAGGGGCGTGAGATAGCCGGGGAAGATCGTGACGATGTCGGCCCGCACGGGCTGGCTCACCCCGTCGGCTGCTGGTCGGGGCCTGACACCACGGGTTCCGAGAGGTCGAGCAGGCCCCCCGGTGGGTCAAGCACGACCCGACCACCCGCGACGTCGACGACGGGGACCATCGCCGCGACAAAGGGCACAAGCACCTCCGCCGACCCGACCGCCACTCCCTCGCGACGAATCGCCAGCACGTCACCGTGGGGCAGGTGCAGCACCTCGCCGACGTGGCCGAGGTGCGTGCCGTCGAGGAGCTCCGCGCGCAGCCCCACCAGTTCGAAATCGTGGAACAGGTCCGGGTCGTCCAGCGGCGCCAGCTCACCTGGGTCGACGAGCAGCAGGGTGTCCCGGAGAGCCTCCGCCGCAGTGCGGTCGGCGACCCCGACGAAGCGGACCACGAGGCGCCCGGAGTGGTCCCGGGTCCGCTCCACCGTGACCGGTCCCCTCGAAGCAGGATCGGTCGCCAGCACGGCACCCACGGCGAACCGCTCGTCCGGCACGTCCGTTCGGACCTCGACCGTTACGTCCCCGAGCAGGCCCTGCGGCCTGCCGATCCGACCGACCACGAGCAGGTCGGTCGGCGGATCGGGTGCCACGGCCATCGCGTGGCCCTAGCGGACCTCGTCGGTGTCGACGACATCGACGCGCAGTCCCCGCCCGCCGAGTGCCGTCATGACGGTGCGCAGCGCGCGCGCGGTCCGGCCGCTGCGGCCGATCACCTTGCCGAGGTCCTCCGGGTTGACCCGCACCTCGAGAGTCCTGCCGCGGCGGTTGGTGACCAGCTCGACCGTGACGTCATCCGGGTGGGACACAATGCCGCGAACCAGGTGTTCGAGAGCCGTTTCGAGCACTACTCCCCCGCGGACGTGGTCGCGTCAGCTGCAGCCTCGGCCGCCGGAACCTCAGCCGCTGCCTCAGCCGCAGCCTCAGCCGCCGGAACCTCAGCCGCAGCCTCAGCCGCCGGAACCTCAGCCGCAGCCTCAGCCGCCGGAATCTCAGCCGCAGCCTCAGCCGCCGGATTCTCAGCGGCTGCCTTCTTCGGGGCCGCCTTCTTCTTCGGAGTGGTCGCCGCACCGGCAGCGGCGCCCTCGACGGCCTCGCGGGCAGCGGCCTCGAACGCGGCGCGCTTGTCGGCCCGGGGCGGTGCCACCAGCATCGGCGGCGGCGCCGGCTCGCCCTTGAACTTCTGCCAGTCGCCGGTCACCTTGAGGATCGCCGTCACGGGCTCGGTCGGCTGGGCGCCGACGGACAGCCAGTAGGCGGCGCGGTCGCCGTCCACCTCGATGAAGGAGGGGTCCTCCTTCGGGTGGTACTTGCCGATCGTCTCGATGACGCGACCTTCGCGCTTGGTGCGCGCGTCTGCGACGACGATGCGGTAGTAGGGCGCACGCATCTTGCCCAGGCGCATGAGCTTGATCTTGACTGCCACGGTGCTTGGTGCTCCAGTCGAACGTCGGGGTGCGCAGCCCTTCCACGCGTGGGGATGCGTGGTGCTGCGCCGTGCGGACACGCCGCGCGCCGGGTAGAGGGCCGGCGAGGGCGGTGGCTCGCCACACATTCTGCCAGACGGGTCGCCGGGCCTGCCAACCGCGTTCAGCGGGGTCGGCGCAGTCCCAGGGGGTCCGGCCCCGTGCCCGGTGGCTGCCGGAACGGGGCGGTGCCCGGCGGCAGGCCACCGAACGGGTTGGTGAACCCTGCCGGGAACTCGAGCTCGGCGGGAGCGCTGGGAACGGTAGGGAGCTTCGCGGGTCCGCCCCCCGCGCGCCCGGGTCCCTTCTTCGCTTTCTTGCCGCTGGCCCGCTTTGCCTTGCGGCCCAGCCCGGGCAGACCCATGCCCGACATCTGCTTCATCATCTTCTGCGCCTCGCCGAACCTTTCGACGAGGTTGTTGACCTCGCTGACGCTCACGCCCGCACCCTTGGCGATCCGCAGCCGTCGAGACCCGTTGAGGATCTTCGGCTGGTGGCGCTCCTGTGGGGTCATGGACCGGATGATGGCCGCGACCCTGTCGAGATCGCGGTCGTCGACCTGGGCGAGCGCCTCCTTCATCTGGCCCATGCCCGGCAGCAGCCCCAACAGGCTGGTGATCGACCCCATCTTCTTGACCTGGACCATCTGCTCGAGGAAGTCCTCGAGGTCGAAGTTCTCGCCCGACTGCAGCTTGCCGGCCATCTTCTCGGCCTGTTCGGCGTCAAAGTGCTTCTGCGCCGACTCGATCAGGCTCAGGACGTCACCCATGCCGAGGATGCGCGAAGCCATCCGCTCGGGGTGGAAGATGTCGAAGTCACCGAGCTTCTCACCGGTCGAGGCGAACAGGATCGGCTGCCCTGTCAGGTGCCGCACCGACAGCGCGGCGCCGCCTCTCGCGTCGCCGTCGAGCTTGGTCAGAACCACGCCCGAGAAGCCCACGCCGTCGCGGAAGGCGGAGGCGGTGACCACGGCGTCCTGGCCGATCATGGCGTCGACGACGAAGAGGGTCTCGTCGGGCGAGACAGCGTCGCGGATGGCAACGGCCTGGGCCATCATCTCGGCGTCGATGCCCAGGCGCCCGGCGGTGTCGACGACGACGACGTCGTAGTTCATCCGGCGGGCCTGTTCGAGCGACTTTCGGGCGACCTCGACGGGGTCACCGACTCCGCTCCCCGGCTCGGGCGCGAAGACGTCGACGCCGGCCTGGCCGCCCACGACCTGCAGCTGCTGGACGGCGTTGGGGCGCTGGAGGTCGGCCGCGACGAGCAGGGGGGCGTGCCCCTGCGACTTCAGCCAGAGCCCCAGCTTGCCGGCCAGCGTGGTCTTCCCGGCCCCCTGGAGCCCGGCCAGCATGATCACCGTCGGTGGGTTCTTCGCGAACCGGATCAGCCGCGTCTGCCCACCGAGGATGGCGACGAGCTCCTCGTTGACGATCTTGATGACCTGCTGCGCCGGGTTCAGCGCGCCCGAGACCTCGGCACCGCGCGCGCGCTCCTTCACGGCGGCAATGAAGTCCTTCACCACCGGCAGCGCCACGTCAGCCTCGAGCAGCGCGACCCGGATCTCCCGGGCGGTGGCGTCGATGTCGGCGTCGGAGAGCCGCCCCTTGCCGCGCAGGGACGTGAAGACCTTGTCGAGGCGGTCGGACAGCGTGTCGAACATTCGTCCTCGGTACCTAGGCGGCGGGTGGGGAAAGGGTAGCCGTCTGGGCGTCGCTGGGGTCTGGCCGGTGAGCTCCGCTCAGGTGGTCAGGGCGGCGAGCACCCCGGCGCAGACCCGCTCGCGCAGCGCGGTGTCGGTGAGCTTCCGGCCGTCGGGGCCGACGACGTAGAACGCGTCGACGACCTCGGCGCCCAAGGTGGAGATGTGCGCGGTACGCACGTCGAGGCCGCACTCGTCCAGGACGTGCGTGATGCGGTGGAGCACGCCCATGGCGTCGGCGGCGCGGACCTCGACCACGGTGGAGGAGTCCGAGGCGTCGTCGACCAGGCGCACTGCCGGAGGAGCCGGCGCGTGGCCCAGCCGGCCGGAGTAGGCAGCCTCCCGGGCGGCCAGCCGCTCACGCAGGGGAAGCAGCCCGTCGAGGGCGTGACGGAGGTCGTCGCGGACCAGCGACCAGTCGGGGGGCGATCCGAAACGGGGTGACACCTGGAACACGGTCACCGCCATCCGGCCGTGGGAGGACGCGGTCGCGGCACGCACATCGAGGCGGTGCAGGGCGAGCACGCCCGTGGACACCGACAGGAGCCCGGGCCGGTCCGGCGCTACGACCGTCACCTCGTCACCGTCGACGTGCAGAGCAAGCGTGCCGGTGGCGACAAGCTCCAGCTGGCTCGTGGTGAGCGGGCGGGCGGGCGGCGCAGCGACCCCACTGAGCAGGGCCGAGGTCCGGCCCACCAGTTCGGCGATGAGGGTCGCCTTCCACGCGCTCCACGCGGCGGGTCCGGTTGCCGCCGAGTCGGCCTCGGTGAGGGCGTGGAGCAGCTCCAGCACCTGCGCGCTGCCGACCTCGTCGGCCACCGCCCGGGCAGTGGCCGGGTCGGTCAGGTCGCGCCGGGTTGCCGCGTCCGGGAGAAGAAGGTGGTGGCGGACCATGGCCACGAGGGTGGCGACGTCCTCAGGGGGCAGCCCGAGCCGAGGCCCCATATCCGCGACGACGGTCATCCCGGCGCTCGTGTGGTCGCCCGGCCAACCCTTGCCGATGTCATGCAGGAAGGCCCCGAGCAGCAGCAGGTCCGGGCGCGCCACGCGCCGGGTCAGTCCAGCCGCGGCGACGGCCGCCTCGACAAGGTGCCGGTCCACGGTGAAGCGGTGATAGCTGTTGCGCTGAGGCTTGCTCCGCACCCGACTCCATTCCGGGAGCAGCCGGACGAGCAGCCCGCACTGGTCGAGGGACTCGAGGACCGCGATGGCTCCAGGACCGGCACCGAGGAGCGCGACCAGAGTGTCGAGCGCCGGCCGTGGCCACGGCTCAGGGATCGGCGGGCACTCGGAACGCAGCCGCTCCAGGG
>JALYIZ010000064.1 GCA_030775505.1 Actinomycetota bacterium
CCTTACGGGCAACCGCCACGACATCGTCGCGGAACTCCTTGGGATAGGGCTTGGGCATGATCGACATCCTTCCAGTGAGGAAGATCCTCACAGGTCAGGTGTCAACCAAAGTCTGGGCAGTCCCGTACGTCACAAACCGGGCGGCGAGCCCCGGGACGAGACGCGAAACGTAGATGCCCGCGGTTCGCTCTTGTAGGACGTAGAGGGTGCCGTCCGCGCCGACCGACAGGTGCTGAAGCACCACGCTCCCGAGGTCTCCATCAGCGGATCCGGACGGATCGCTCCCGAGCACGACCACGGGTGGCCCGAACGACTGGCCACCGTCGGTCGAGGAGTACAGGTAGGGCACCTGGTCGAAGCCCCGGGTCAGGATGAACACCGAATTGCCGCGGTGAGCAATCCACGGCCGGTCGTAGACGTCGTTGTTCAACGACGTCGTCGTCCACGTCGAGCCGCGGTCGGTGCTGCGGTGAACCAGCACCCCACCACCACTGATGCTCAAGTCCGCTGCAACCACAGTGTTGTTGTCCAGCCAGGTGAAGTCGAAGTCCGCGCCACCCCGCCTTGAAAAACTCGGCGTAAGCGGGGCTGTAGTGACGTCCCGCGTCGGTTGACCGGTAAAACGCCGCCGGCGCGGTGTGGCCCCCGTACACCAGCACGGTCCGGCCGTCGGGCGAAACGCCGATACCGGGCTCCCCGCCCAGGTCGCGCAACACGCTGGTCGTGTACGGCACGGGGAGACGGGCCGAGGCGGCCGGAACCGAGACTGCGCCCATGAGCAGTCCGAGCGCAAGCAAGTATGGGCCGACACGACCTGTCGTACGCCTAAGACTCATGGCCCCCGCCCAGGTCGTCGTGAGGGCCTGGCCGCGAATCAGACCTCAAACTTCACGGTCACAGCCCGACAGAGCAAACAATTAGCAGAGACCTCTACTTCTGTCCAGAACGCAACGTCAGGGGGGCCATGACTCGCGAGGCCCGACCCCTGAAGGGCCGGACGTCTCACACGTCAGGCACGGCTTGGCCCTGTCGCATGGGTCCGTGCGGTCCCCTCATCTCGCGTACGGGGTCCTGCGCGTGCGTCTCGACGGTGGTAACGACGGCGGGGCCGTGCGCGTGGGCGACACCCTCCGTCACTGCCGTGGTCCCCGGCCGTGGATGCCCTGCTCGGGCCACTTGCACGACGTCGGGTTCACCCGTTACCCGTAGCTTGGGCTTCGACAAGCACGGTAGAAGATCCTGAGGCCTTGGGCTCGCGAGATGGCCGCAACTCGCTCGCCGTTCGCCGCCTCAGCGTCCTGCCCGAGCCCACCTTCACCCGCGTCGCCACCTGAAACCTGCCTTACGTGTGGCGCCGACTGGTTGGCGCGAGCGCGCCCGGCGGTATGAGCGGAGGGTCAAGTGCCGCACCTCCGGCCGGCGCGGCGCTTCGATGGCCTGGCTCAACGCAGCGCCCGCTCGAAGTCATCCCGGACTCTGGACCACCACTCGCGCCGACGGTCGTACCTCTCCATGCCGCCCATGGTCTTCCACAGGCGGGTGAAGTTCGGATCACCTGCCTCCACCCGTCGGGACACAAAGGCGCCTCCGACCTTCATGGAGTGGTCCAAGTCCGAGAGCAGTGCATTCCTCTCGGGATTCCCGAGCCCATAGGCGTCGCTGACCAGTCGCAGCCTCGCTGGCGTGTTGGCCGTCTCCCAGCCGAGGCGACCAGCGCTCAGGTCGTCGTCGATGGGCACGCACATCCGTGCCAACTGGGCGAGGTCATACACCGGTCTCCCCGGCGCGGCGAAGTCCCAGTCGAGGACAGCAACGGCAGTGCCGTCCCGGAACACAACATTCTCGAGGCAAACGTCGTTGTGGCAGACGATGGGCCCGCCGTGCGGGTCCGCGAGCTCGCTGCTCCACACTCCTTCGAGCCCGAGGGTCGCAGCGACGTCGTGGAAGCGCCGCATCAACGTGGCGACGGACGCGAGTGCCTCGTCGGTCTGCGCCCAGGCGGCATACGGGGGTACCGGCACCTCCCCTGGTACGTATGACAGTCGCTCACGTCCGTCCTCGTGTTTGCCGAGAGGCAACGGGACACCGGTGAAGCCGGCACTGCGAACGTCGTGCAGGAATCGCTGAGCGGAGGCGGTGAAGTCGTTCCAGGGCCGGCGAACTTCACTGCCGATACGGATCACAGCTCCCGCGTTCGCAATGCCGCCCTGGAGCTCTTCTTCATCGCCGGCCATCGGGCGAGTCTCTCATCGGCGCGGGAGCACAAAGCAGTGGTCTGCTTGGCCCCTCGCCAGACCGGTGCCACTCAAGAAGGACATCCCCTCTCTGGCTCAGGTTGGCGTTCTCGGTCGGGTCGCGCACGCTGCGGCAGATGAGTGCAAACGCTCAAGGCAGCAGGTCGAGGTACCACGTGCGGCACGGCATCGCGTAGATGACCAGCTCAGCTCCGTCCTCGAAGATAAGGACGACGGTTTCCATCATGCGCGCGCCGGTGTCGAAGCCGAGCCGTAGTTCGCGGTGCGGTGGGCCGTCGTCGTCGGGGGCTCGATCGACAGTGCCATTCGGTCGCCTGGATGGCGTCGGACTCCTCGACACCGTGCTTGAGGGCGCTCGGGTGGACCTTCACTCAGACAACTGCGCCAGCGCGGCCCGGATGGCTTCCGACCGGCTCATGTGGTTCTTTGCGGCTGCCGCGTCGAGGGCGTCGAGTTCGTCGGCGGTCAGCCGCACTGCCACGACCTGCATGGGCGCGGCTCCACGACCCGGCCGTCCGCGCCCCCGACGTTTGAGTTCGTGGACGTCATAGCCGGCCTCGGCTTCCCCGGCCCACTCCTGGATCTGCTGCTCGTTCACCACCCCAAATATCGTATGACGAAAAAGGCGGGAGGTCCTGAGTCGACCCGACGACCGCCCGATGAGGGCCCTCACCTTCCGGAGGCCATGTGCGAGCCCGTTGGGACGCACGTGAGGAGGATCATGGGCCAAGTCGGGGCCGACTCCCGTGCGCAACGTCGTCGAGGTGGGTGAGGTCGTCGGCGAGCGTCCGGGCGTCGGGGTAGAGGGCGAGCACCGCTCCGACCGCGAATGCGGCACCGACCAGCTGCATGAGCACGAACATCGGAACTGAGGACGGCGCGATCCCAGCGAAGGTGTTGCTCAGGGTGCGCCCGAGGGTGAGGGCGGGGTTGGCGAACGACGTGGATGAGGTGAACCAGTACGCGGCGGTGACGTAGCCGCCGACCGCGAACGCGACCATCGAGCGCCGGCCGGCTCTCACCACGCCGAAGATCACGACGAGAAGCCCGAACGTCGCTACGACCTCGCCGAGCCACAGGCCGCCGCCCGTCCGGTGCTGGTGACTCACGTTCACTGCGGACAGGCCGAACATGAGGTTCGCGATCATCGCCCCCACGCAGCATCCGAGCACCTGGGCGCTGATGAACACCGCTGCGGTCCCAGTCGTGATGGCGCCGAGCGCACGTTCCGCGAGGGTGACGGCAGGGTTGAACGCCGCCGACACCGGACCGAGCGCCAAGATCAAGGCGATGAGGACAGCGCCGGTGATCAGGCTGTTCTCCAGCAGTTCCAGTCCGAGGGCCTGTGGCGATAGCCGCTGGGCAGCGACACCGGAGCCGACCACGGTCGCCGCCAGCAGCGCGCTGCCGAGAACTTCCGCGAACGCCTTGCGCCACAGCAACATCAACAGCACGCCGGGTCGATGACGCGGCACAGCGCGCTCAGGCCGGGTTCGTTGGGGCGGTAGTAGGTGTTGGTGCCCTTTCGTTGGCCCTCGACCAGCCCTGCATCCCGAAGCTGCTTCAGATGATGCGACACCGTGGCCTCGGTGACGCCGACCGCTGGGGCCAGGTCACAGGTGCAGACCCCGGTCTCGGCGCCAGCAAGGATGAGCGACATGAGGCGCACCCGCACGGGGTCGGCCAGCGCCTTGAGACGAAGGGCGATCTCCAGCGCGTCGGCCTCGTCCACCGGGCCGGAGGCCATGGTGGCGCAGCAGACCGGCATCGTCGTGTCGAGGAGGGGGAGTGGTTTGGGCATGCGCCTATCCTAGACGAACATCGAGGAAGGACTTGACGAACGTCGACCGAGCAGATGTATCTTTGCTCGACATTCATCGAATGAGGGGCCTCGCCATGACCGTCACCGCTGAACCTGCTCCCACCCCGGAGACCGGGCGAGTGCAGCTCGCTCTCAACGTCGACGATCTCGGCGCCGCCGTCACGTTCTACGCAAAGCTCTTCGGCACGGCCCCGGCGAAGCTCCGGCCGGGATATGCCAACTTCGCCGTCGCCTCCCCGCCGCTCAAGCTCGTGCTGCTGGAGAATCCTGGCAAGGGCGGCACTGTCAACCATCTCGGCGTCGAGGTGCCTGACAGCGCCAAGGTTCACAGCGAGATCGCGCGCCTCGCTGCCGCTGGGCTGTTCACCGACGAGGAGCTCGGCACGACGTGCTGCTTCGCGACCCAGGACAAGGTCTGGGTGAGCGGGCCCGCCGGCGAACGCTGGGAGGTCTACGCCGTCCTCGCCGACAGCGACACGTTCGGCGCGAGTCCGAAGGCAGCAGGGGGACGTGGCGCCGACTGCGGCCCCGGCGACTGTTGCTCGTCGACGCCCCCGGGCGCAGGATCTGCCACGAGGAGCGCTCGCCGGTCCGGGTGAGTCTGCACGGCAGTGCCCTAGGGTGGAAACCAAGGTCGGGGACTTTCGGCGCTCAGAGCTGCCGGAAGGCCCGTGCTGGCGAAGGCACTCTCGTCGAGTGCACTGAGTGGGTGCAGCATGACGAACGGCGGGCCGACGGGTAAGCGCCCGTGACAGGGCAGGGCGACCCCCCGTCGCCAGGGGGACGTCTGGAGCTGAGCGGGCTGGCTCGGCGATACGGAGCGATCGCCGCGTTGGATGACCTGTCCTTCTCGGTACCGGCAGGTCAGGTCGTCGGCTTCCTCGGCCCCAACGGCGCCGGCAAGACAACGACGATGCGGGCCATCTTCGGACTCACCGATCTCGATGCGGGCGAGGTCCGATGGGACGGCGCCCGGGTCGGTCAGAGGGAGCGCCGTCGATTCGGTTACATGCCCGAGGAGCGAGGCCTCTATCCGGGCATGCTCGTCGGCGAGCAGGTCGAATACCTGGCCCGGCTGCACGGACTCGGAGCGGTGGAGGCCAGGTCGGAAGCCCACGCCTGGCTGGATCGGCTCGGGGTCGCGAGCCGGGCAAAGAGCAAGGTCGACGTGCTCTCACATGGCAACCAGCAACGCGTCCAGCTGGCCGCAGCCCTGGTACATGGACCCGATTTGATCATTCTCGATGAGCCGCTCTCGGGTCTTGATCCCAGCGGCATCGATGACATCGGAGCTGTGCTCGTGGAGCAGGCGCGCGCCGGCCGCTGCGTGCTGTTCTCCAGCCACCAGCTCGACCTGGTGGAAGACCTGTGCGAGTCGGTGACGATCATCGACCATGGGCGACGTGTCGTGAGTGGCCGGGTTGACGAGCTGGCGACAAGCGGGCCGCGGCGCCTCGTCGTGCGCGTCGAGGGTCATCGCGATGCCGCCTGGGTTCGCCCGTTGGCGGGCGTGACTCTCTCCGAGGTCAGCGGCGGCGCGGTCCGCCTGGTACTGGATCGTTCCGTCGACAGTGACGTCGTCCTCAGGGCTGCGATGGGAGTCGGTCACGTCACACAGTTCAGCTTCGAACGTCGTCGGCTCTCCGAGGTATTTCGCGAGGCAGTGGCATGAACGCCGCCTATGCGGTGACGCTCGCCGTCGGGATCATCGCGCTACGGCTGGGGCTGCGACAACGCACGCGACGGCGCGCCGCCGAGCCAACCCGCACTTCGAACCCGCGCCGCTCTGTGTTGGAGGCGCTCCTCGGCGATGTCGGGCTCGTGGCGCGCCGGGAGATCCGGGAACGCGTTCGCGGAAGGATCTTCCAGGTCGGCACTGTCCTGATCCTTCTGGTCGTGGCGGGAGCCATCGTCATTCCGGTCCTGAGCGCGTCGACCTCGCATCCCCCGCGGGCCGGAGTACTCGGCCAACTCACCCCGCCGCTACAGGCAGCGCTGACTTCCACCGCCACCAGCCTCGGTACCAGCGTCACCCTGGTTCCTGAGGCCAGTGTGGCGGCGGCGGAGGCTGATCTCACGCGCGGTCACCTCGATCTAGTCGTCGAGGCGAATCAGCTACTCGTAGACAAGCCTCTGGTCGCGAGCAATGGCTCGACGACCGCCCAGTTCGTGCGTGCAGCCGCGCGCGCTCTCGGCACCGAACAGGCCTACGTCGCGGCCGGACTCTCCCCCACCCAAGCCGGCATCCTTGCTCAAGCGAAGCAGCTGCCGGTGACGAGCCTGCACCCCGGCTCGGCCAAGGGCGCGACGCGCACGACGTCCTTCGTGGCCCTCATCCTGGTCTTCGTGATGCTGGCGCAGTACAACACGTGGACGCTGATGGGAGTGGCGGAGGAGAAGTCCAGTCGCGTGGTCGAGGTACTGCTGGCGGCGCTGCGACCGAGGCAGTTGCTTGCCGGAAAAGTCCTTGGAATCGGGCTCGTCGCCTTCGCTCAGGCAAGCACCATCGTTGTCTTCGCACTCGGCCTCGCCCACGTGGTGGGCTCCGACCTGCTCCATGGCACGGGAACTCTCGCGCTGGTCAGCGCGCTCGTGTGGCTGGTCCTGGGCTATGCCTTCTACTGCTGGGTCTACGCCGCAGCCGGCTCCACCGCCGAGCGCCAGGAACAGGTCCAGACCCTGGCTTTCCCACTGACGCTGCCGCTCATCCTGGGCTACGTCATGTCCATTACGGCCGCGACGACCGGCAACGCAAGCACCTTCTTCACCATTCTCGCGTACCTGCCCCCCACTGCGCCTTTCGCTATGCCCGTCCTGGTGGGCCTGGGCAAGGCCACCTGGTGGCAGTTCGGCGCGTCGGCCGCCATCAGCCTCGCCAGCACTGTTCTGGTGGCCAGGCTGGCCACGGGCGTCTACCGGCGCTCCATCCTCCGGACCGGACGCCGGGTGCGGTTGCTCAGCGCGACGAGCGGGGAGTAACTCGCGCTGACCCACTGGGGGTCAGGACGTCTCCCAGGTGGCGAACGTCGTCACGTTGGACGGCGCGACAGTCACCGTCACTGTCTGCAGGTCGGGGGTCCGTGCCGTGAGCGACACGACTGCCTCCGAGCGGCTGCGGATCGCCTTGCGCAGCACGTCGGCTTCGTCCGCGGCCCCGGGGCCACTGAGCTCCAGCCGCCGGCCGTCGATCTCGATGAAGGTCGCCATGCGCCGAGCGTAGGACGCCGCCAGGGGATGCCCCGCGGTCTCAGTGCGAGTCAGTGAAGATCGTCCACGCCTCACGGAGCCCGTAGAAGACGATCACCAGACCCGCCAGCGGGTCCGCCCACCAGGCTCCCGTGACGGCGTTCACTGTCAGCCCGGCCAGCACCGCGCTCGCGAGTAGCCCGTCGATGAAGGTCACGCGTCCCTCCGTGAGCAGGACGGCGTTCCCGAGCGCACGTCCCGTCCGGCTCTTGGCAGCTGCGAGGCCGAACATCACGCCCGCGGTGAGACCTGTCCACCCGATCCCGAGGCGGCTGTGGTGGGGCTCAAAGCCCGAGGTCAGTGTCACGGCGGCCTGGGCGAGAACGTAGGCGGAGATGAGCACGAAGCCGGTGCCGATCAGCCGCAGCGCGCGGCGTTGCCGGGCAGCACCCGTCCCGGACAGCTCCCAGAGGACCACCATGCTCGCGCCGATCTCGACGAGGCTGTCGAGGCCGAAGCCGGCTAGAGCCACCGACCGGGCGCGCAGCGCCGCGACGGTCAGGACGACGATGCCGACCCCGTTCCAGGCGAGTGTCGCCACTTCCAGTTGTCGTCCGTGCCTCAGGAGGGCGGCTGGGCTCGCACGTGTCACCCGGGCCATCCGGGCAGAATATGTGCCGCCCTGGCAGGGTGGGCAGGTGGACCTCGATGCCGGCGCCGGCCTGCTGCACCGACTCACCTCCTACCGGCCCGACCGGGAGTGGGACATCCCCCTTGACGACCCACGGGTGCGCACCGACCTGGTCGCCAACGACCCGAAGACCCGGCCCCCGCAGCTGAAGGACTACCCACCGGGACTGCCCGTTGTGGGACTCCCACGGGACACCGAGGACTGCTCCGTGTCCGCCACCGCCGCTCTGGCGGGAGTTTTTCCGCCGCCGGCGGCCCTCGACGCCGGGCAGCTGGGACGGGTGCTCTTTCTGGGGGCGGGTGTTGTACGGACGGTGGACCGGTCCGGTCATCCCTTCACCTTCCGGGCCTCGGGATCCGCGGGGGCCCGATTCCCGCTCGAGGTCTACGCCAGCACCCGAGGTGTCGACGGGGTTCCGGACGGCGTCTACTGGTATGACGCCATGGAGCACGCGCTTCGTCTGGTCGCGCCGGCCGCCAGCGGAGAGGCCACGACGCTCATCGTGACGGGGATCCCGTGGCGGACAGGCTGGCGCTACGGCGAGCGTGGCTGGCGGCACCTCTACTGGGACGCCGGCACCCTGCTGGCCCAGCTCGAGGTGGCCGCGGCCAGCGCCGGGCTCGAACCGGCCCTGCGCTCGCTGTTCCCTGACCGAGAGCTCACGGAACTCGTCGGTGCGGACGGGGTGCACGAGTACCCCCTGGCCCTGGTCACGTTCGGATCCGGGGAGCCGGCGATCGGCCCGACAGGAGCCGCGGCACGAGGTCTTCTGCCACCCGTCGAGCTACCCCTGTGCACGGCCGCGCAGCGCGCGGGCGACCGCAACGTTCTGGGGCCGCCTTGGGCGTCGCCCCCTGCGCTTGCGGAGGTTCCTCCTGCTGAGTCGCTCGACGTAGTGATCAGGCGCCGCGGCTCGCAGCGCCTCATGGACCGGTCGAGGACAGTGCCGCTCGCGCTCGTCGAGTGGGCCATGACGGCTGCGCTGCGTGGTGTGCAGGTACCCCACTGGCTGGCCGCGCACGGCGTCGAGGGCCTTGCCCCCGGCTCTACCGTTGGCCCGAGCTGCGGGTGCCCGTGACCGCGGGCGACCTGAGGGCGGAGCTGCTCCGGATCTGCCTGGACCAGTCGCTGGCCGCCGACGCGGCGTTCGTCGCCATCGCCGCCGTCCCGCTGGCAGGTCTGGACGACCGCACCTATCGCGAGGCCCAGCTCGCTGCCGGAGTCGTCGAAGGTCGGCTTCACCTGGCCGCCTATGCCCTGGGGGCGAGTGCCTCCGGCATGACGTTCCTCGACTCCGAGCTGCCCGGCCTGCTCGGCGAGCCCGACCTGGCCGGGCTGCTGTTCACATGCGTCGGGGTTCCGGCGTACACCTCCCGGCCGGGAGGTCGCCCCGGGGAGCCCGTCGCCGTCCGGCTGGTCGAAGCGCGCCTGGGCGGGTCCTGAGGGCGAAGGGGCCGGACCACCACGGTGGGCTATCGGCGAGGGTGTGCCTGGAAGAAGTCGTAGACCAGGGACGTCAGGTCCGGCCCGAGCGGGTCCACGAACGTCCCACGGCTGTCGCCGCCTGTGTAGGCGTGGTTGGCCCCGTGGATGACCAGCACGCGGACCACCTCGCGGCCCTTCGCGTCGGCGTAGCTCAGGGTCGTCGTCGGGTAGGTCCGCAGGCCCAGAGCCCCCCCGAGGCAGGGGAAGCGGAAGTTTGCGATGCAGGGGTCGCCCGGCTTGCCGGTGACCAGGCTGGCGTCCAGGTCGCGCGTCGTGACGCTCGCGGGCTGGCGGCTGACCGACATGTTGGCGCTGCCGTCGTCGGCGAGGTCATTGGTGCCCAGCCACTGGGCGACCGCCGTCGCGCCCATCCCGACGTTGTTGAGCATGTCCGCGCTGCCCTGGACGATGAACACCGGGAGCTCGCGGGCCCGCGGACCCATCGCGGCGTACGCCGCCGATCCGTCCAGGTCCGAGCAGGTCCGGTAGGCGCATCCGGCGATGGGGGCGATGGCCGCGAACAGGTCCGGATAGGCAGCTCCGAGAATGGTCGTCATGTCGGCGCCGGCCGATACGCCGGCCAGCCACACCCGGCCCGCATCGACGCGGAACCTCGCCATCACGGAACGAGTCATCCCGGCGAGGGTCGCCGGCTCGCCGGCATCGCGCACCTGGTCCTGCGGCAGGAACCAGTTCCAGCAGCCGGCTCCGTTTCCGTCCGAGACCGGCGCCGTGCTGGTCGCGGGGCGCAGCTGCTCGGGATAGAGAACCAGGAAGCCCTTGCGTTCAGCCAGGGCGTCGAGCCGGGTGCCGGTCGCCGCGTCCTGGGCGGTCTGTGTGCAGCCGTGGAGATAGACCACGAGCGGAACGGCCCGGCGGGGGGATGCCGCGACCGAGTGCGGAACGTAGAGGTCGTAGCTGCGGGCCCCGGGAACCCCCGGAGCCGGGTAGGTCCCGTGCTGCGTCCCGCCCCGGGCCGGCGGTCCGGCCAGGCTCGGGCCGGCAGTGAAGGCGCACGCGGCGCTCACCGCGACGACCAGGGCCAGCAGGCGGGACATGCCTGAGG
>JALYIZ010000065.1 GCA_030775505.1 Actinomycetota bacterium
GCCGAGGCGCTGGGCACGCAGGACCCGGCGCTGGACGCCGAGCTCATCTGGCTGGCCGTCGCCGGGTACGCGGCCCTGGGGCTGACCGGGGTCCGGCTGCTGCTCAACAGCCTCGGTGACGCCCAGTGCCGTCCCGCCTACCGGGAGACGTTGCAGGCCTACCTCGCGTCGCTCGAGCTCGACGACGAGACCCAGCGGCGTGCCCAGCTCAACCCCTTGCGGGTCCTCGACGACAAGCGGCCCGAGGTGCGCGGCCAGCTCGCAGACGCGCCGCTGATGGCCGACCACCTCTGCGACGACTGCCGCGCCTATCACGGGGAGCTGATGGCGGTCCTCGACGCGCTCGGTATCACCTACGAGCCGACGCCGTCGTTGGTCCGGGGGCTCGACTACTACACGAGGACGACGTTCGAGTTCGTCCACGACGGCCTCGGCGCGCAGTCCGCCGTCGGGGGCGGGGGTCGCTACGACGGGCTCGCGGAGGAAATCGGCGGCCCTGCGCTGCCCGGGATCGGCTGGGCGTTGGGGGTGGACCGCGTGTCCCTGGCGCTCGCGGCGGAAGGGCGTCCGGTACAGGCTCCGGCGGCGTGCGAGGTGTTCCTCGTCGCGCTGGGGGAGCGGGCCAAGCGACGGGTGGTCGGGCTGGCCGCCCAGCTGCGGACCGCCGGTGTGCCCACAGACCTGGCGTACGGAGACAGAGGGATGAAGGGTGCGATGAAGGCGGCCGACCGGAGCGGCGCGCGGCTGGCCATCGTCGTGGGCGACCGGGACCTCGAGCAGGGCCTGGTACAGGTCAAGGAGCTGCGCGACGGGACCCAGACACCCGTTGCGTTCGACGACGTCATCTCCACCGTGAGAGGAAAGCTGTGATCCGCACCCGGCTGGCTGGAAGTCTCCGGGAAGCCGACGCCGGAGCGGACGTGGTGCTTGCCGGCTGGGTGGCCCGCCGGCGCGACCACGGGGGAGTGGCCTTCCTCGACCTCCGGGACGCGTCCGGCGTGGTCCAGGTCGTCGTGCGCGACAGCGAGGTGGCGCACGACCTGCGTGCGGAGTTCTGCGTCCGTGTCCACGGGCAGGTCCGGGTACGCCCCGAGGGCAACCGCAACCCGGGGCTGCCGACGGGCGACGTGGAAGTGGAGGGCGCGCTCGTCGAGGTCCTGTCACCGTCTGCCGCTCTCCCGTTCCCCCTCGAGGACGAGATCCCGGTCGGTGACGAGGTGCGGCTGAAGTACCGCTACCTCGACCTGCGACGGGCCGGGCCCGCGCGTGCCCTGCGCATGCGCAGCGAGGTCAACCGGCTGGCGCGCGTCGTGCTCGAGGAGCGGGGCTTCGTCGAGATCGAGACGCCCACGTTGACCCGCTCCACCCCGGAGGGGGCCCGGGACTTCCTGGTCCCTGTCCGGCTGCAGCCGGGCCACTGGTATGCCCTGCCTCAGTCACCCCAGCTGTTCAAGCAGCTGCTGATGGTGGCCGGGATGGAGCGCTACTACCAGATTGCGCGGTGCTACCGGGACGAGGACTTCCGGGCCGACCGGCAGCCGGAGTTCACGCAGCTGGACATCGAGATGAGCTTCGTGGAGCAGGAGGATGTCCTGGAGGTGGGCGAGGCCATCGTCCGTGCCCTCTGGGGCGGGGTGCTGGGCGTGTCGGTACCGCCCGTCGGGCGGATGACCTACGCCGAGGCCATGACCAGGTACGGCTCGGACAAGCCCGACCTTCGCTTCGGGCTCGAACTGGTGGACCTGACGGGGTTCTTCGCCAACACGCCGTTCCGGGTCTTCCAGGCTCCGCACGTCGGGGCCGTCGTGATGCCCGGGGGGGCGAACCAGCCGCGCAAGGCCTTCGACGCCTGGCAGGAGTGGGCAAAGCAGCGCGGCGCGCGTGGGCTGGCGTACGTCACCTTCGCCGCGGATGGCACCCTCGGCGGCCCCGTGGCCAAGAACCTGTCGGCCGGCGAGCAGTCGGGTCTGCGGGAGGCGCTGGGTGCCCAGCCGGGCGACTGCGCCTTCTTCGCGGCGGGCGCCCGGCCTGAGGCACTGGGGCTGCTGGGTGCGACCCGGCTCGAGGTTGGCAGGCGCTGCGGCCTGATCGACGAGAAGGCGTGGAGCTTCGTCTGGGTCGTCGACGCCCCGATGTTCGAGCCCACCGATGACGGTGGCTGGACCGCGGTCCACCACCCGTTCACGTCACCCAACTCCGACTGGGCGGAGACGTTCGCCGCCCATCCGGGAGAGGCCCTCGCCTACGCGTACGACATCGTCTGCAACGGCAACGAGATAGGTGGTGGCTCCATCCGGATCCACCGCGCCGACATGCAACGGCAGGTCTTCGACGTGATCGGCGTCGGCCCGCAGGATGCCGCGGCCAAGTTCGGCTTCCTCCTCGAGGCCTTCCAGTACGGGCCGCCACCGCACGGCGGCATCGCCTTCGGGTGGGACCGGGTGTGCATGCTGCTCGCCGGTGCCGAGTCTCTGCGCGAGGTCATCGCGTTCCCGAAGACGGGCGGAGGTGGAGACCCGCTGACGGGGGCACCGACGCCGATCACGTCCCTGCAGCGCAAGGAAGCCGGCATCGACGCCCCCCCGGCGGACGCGGGCTGACCCTCAGCTCGCCGGAGCGCCTGGCAGCTTCGCGTTGAACGTGCGTGTCCCCTCGAGCTGGAGCGGGGCCACGTCGGCGAAGTCCGTGCCGTTGTTCTGCGGCACGACACCCGACTGCGGGGACGCGGTGACGAAGCCCATCACTTCTTCGAGCAGGCTCCGGCGGGTGGGGTTGCCCAGCGCGGACAGCGGAACCGAGATGATCAGGTGGCCGCCGTCGGAAGAGCCCGTGCCCTGCGCGACACCCGGGTTCGGGAAGGCGTTATACGTCAGGTAGTTGGGCTTGCAGCCGGACACCGAGCAGAGGTCCACGGCGTCGGTCTTGCCACCGTAGTACCGCACGTTGCCACTCGGGTCCGCCTCGGCCGCGACGAAGTAGAGCCTGTCACCCATCTGCCACCGCACGACCGCCTGGGCCGTGGGGGTGCCGGCGGCGATCGCGGCACCCGAAAGCGGTCCCCCCAGCTGGATCGAGGCGATGAGGTTTGTGCCGTCGGACCGCAGCGCGAGCCGGGTGATGTCCGCTCCCGCGACATTGGTGCCACCCAGCGGCTTGAACAGCGCATCTCCTGAAGGGTCGGTGATCGAGGTGATCGGAGCTGTCGACTCGTACGGCTTGAGCTGCTTGCCCGTGAGCGCGGACAGACCGGTGTTCTGGGTGACCACCGTGTCCAGAGCCGCGCCCTGGTGGTCGGCGGCTGTGTCGGTCCCGCCCGCCTGGGACAGGCGGTTGGACGAGTCCGTGTAGATGATCCGGGCCCGACCCGTCAGCGGATCGATGATCATCTTGAAGAAGTCGGCCTGGTTGCGGTTGCCCTGTCCGGTGATGCACGCCGTCCCGAGAAGGCAGATGTCGTTGTAGTGCATCGGATGCGGGGCGGCCTTGATCTGCACGGCGTGGGGGTGGCTGCTGTTGGCGTGGTCCACCTGCGAGAAGAACAGGTCCCAGGCCTGGCCCTTCTTCGCGCTGGGACCCGCGCTGCCGAGCTCCTTGAGCGTGCTCTTGGTCCCGTACCAGGCGACGTCGATGAGTCCGGGCGCCTTCCCGGCGGCGACCCAGGGGAACACGTTCACGTTCGCGGGCCGCTGGCTGACCATCCGTGGGGCAGACCAGTGCTTCCACTCGTTGTCCTTGCCCGGGGGGGCCCACGCGTACCAGACCTGGAACGTCTTGTCCTCGATCCAGACGGCGTACACGTTGCGGGCCCCGTCCTGGGCGAGGACGGGGAACAGGGTCTGCGGGTTGCCGATGAGCGCATCGTTGATCGGGTTGTAGTGGTAGGCGAGGGTCCCGTCGGCACGCGGCACGCCCACCACCAGGGCGAGGCTGTTTGCGCTCCGGCCGGAGGTCATGCACAGGTACCGGCCTGTGTGCTGGTCGACCAGCGGCACACCGTGGTTGGGCTGGTGGATCCCGTCGTTGCCGAAGATGCCGGCGCTCTTGGAGTAGTCCGTCCCGTCAGTGGACATCCCCACGTCGTCGCCGTTCACCTGGTCGGCATACTCCATGTAGTTGAGCGGCCGCTTACCCGTGTAGGGCGAGATCGTGTGGTCGGACGGCAGTGGGTCGAACAGTGCCATCCACTGGCGGTCCCCGACGGGCTTGGGGATCCCGAGCGGGTTGGCGACCGAGGTCGTCCTGCCGTCGTCGGTGGTCGTCACCGAGGTGAACGTGGCCAGCGCCGCCAGGTCGTTGAACCACGCACGTCCGTTATGGCTGATCTTGATCTCGGTGTCCCCGCCCCCGGGTCCCAGCGCGCTCTTCGTGGGCAGCGCTCCGGTCACGGCGGCCTTGTCGCTGTTGGCCGGGAGGTTCTGGACGATCCGGTAGGAGTCGCCGCCGTCCACCGAGACATTCCAGATCGAGCGCTGCGTGCCCGTGCCCTGGGGGCCGGTGGCGTGCACGGCACCGGTCTTGGGGTTTACCTCAAGGTTGGGCTCGCCGTAGACATGCAAGGGGTCCACGATCCGCGGCACACCGAACGAGGGGCCCTTCGGTGCCGTTGCCCCGCTCGCGGCCGGGGCGAGCAGGGCAGTGCCTCCCGCCAGGGCGAGAACGGGCAGGACAGCTAAGCAAGCGCGACGCACAGACAACTCCTCGCGGGAAGGGACGGCTCCGCCTACTTCGGCGCCCGAGCGCCAATCCCTGTCGTCCGGGCAGGAGAACGGCGGGCGGCGCCGAACAGGCCAGGGTGCGCCGTCAACATGCCTGGGTGGGCCTGGCCCTGGTCCCGATCCTGTTCCTGGTCCACCCGGCCGCGTCGTCTGGCGCGGGGATCTCGCCGCTCCCGCTCCCGTCGCTCCCGCCGCCGTTGAGCAGTCCGACGCCGTCGCCGACGCCCTCACCGACCCCCCGCGCGACGGCCGCGCCCCCCGCCGCTGCCTCCGACGTCATCGCGCCCCAGAACCGGTGGGCACTGATCGTCGGCATCACCTCCTACACGCGGCCCACGCATGACACGGTCGCGGGGGCTGACGACGCCCGCATCGTGAGGTCGGTCCTGCTCTCCCAGGGCTGGCGCAGCGACCACATCCGCATGCTGGTCGACGGGGCAGCCAGCGGGCGCGCCATCGCCGACGGCATGTCCTGGCTCGTGGGACTGAGCAACCCCAAGACCTTCGTGTTCTTCCACTACTCGGGCCACGTGCAGCAGCTCAACGGACACGAGTACTTCTGGGGTCAGGACAACATCCTGATCCGCGACAGCGATGCCTACCCGACGCTTGCGGCGACGCACGGGCGGGCGTGGTTCGACATCGCCGGCTGCGAGGCGTCCGGCCTGGTGGCCAACCTGGGCAGCTCCAACGTGCTGGTGACGGCGTCGTCGCAGGTCACCGAGAAGTCCTACGAGCTGCCCGACCAGCACGCCTCCGTGTGGGTCGAGCTCATGTTCCGTGAAGCCATGCTCCAGAAGCAGGGTGACGCAGACGGCGACGGCAAGGTGAGCGTGCCGGAGGCCATCGCCTATGCCGGGCCGCGGGCCGCTCAGGTCACCGCGGACCAGCAACCGCACGGCCCGCAGCACCCGTACCGGGCCGGGGACAAGCGCTCGCTCAGGCTGGACGCGCCCCGCCCCTGACCCGGTTAGGGTCAACGGGTGACCGAGTCGCTGTTCGACGCCGCTGACCGGGCGGCGGAACAGCGCGTCGCCCCCCTGGCCGTGCGGATGCGCCCGCGGACGCTCGACGAGGTGGTAGGGCAGCAGCATCTGCTGGGGCCTGGAGCGCCGCTGCGCCGGCTGGTGGAGGGTGACGCCCCACTTTCGGTGATCCTCTGGGGGCCGCCCGGCAGCGGCAAGACCACCCTCGCCATGACGATCGCGGCGTCAACGCGACGCCGGTTCCGTGAGCTGTCCGCGGTCACCGCCGGCGTCAAGGACGTCCGCCAGGTGGTTGACGACGCCCGGCAGGGCCTGCGGGACACCGGCATCCAGACCGTGCTGTTCGTCGACGAGGTGCACCGGTTCTCCAAGACCCAGCAGGACGCCCTCCTCCCGAGCGTGGAGAACCGGTGGGTGACGCTCGTCGCGGCGACGACGGAGAACCCGTTCTTCTCCGTGATCTCGCCGTTGCTGTCGCGTTCCCTGCTGCTGACCCTCGAGCCGCTCGCCGACGACGACATCCGGCTGCTGATCAGGCGGGCTCTCGTCGACGATGCAAGGGGGTTGGGCGGGCAGGTCGCTCTCGAGCCCGACGCTGAGGACCATCTCGTCCGCCTCGCCGGAGGCGACGCGCGCCGGGCGCTCACGGCACTGGAGGCGGCGGCGACCGGGCCGGTCATCACCTTGTCAGGCCTTGAGCAGGCGGTGAACAGGGCGGCGGTCCGCTACGACCGGGACGGTGACCAGCACTACGACGTGATCAGTGGCTTCATCAAGTCGATCCGGGGTTCGGACGTCGATGCGGCCCTGCACTACCTGGCGCGGATGCTGGAGGCCGGCGAGGACGCCCGCTTCATCGCCCGCCGTCTGGTGGTCTCGGCGAGCGAGGACATCGGGATGGCCGACCCGTCCTCGCTGCAGGTGGCCATGGCCGCGGCAGGTGCCCTCGAGCTCATCGGGCTGCCGGAAGCCAGGATCAACCTCGCCCAGGCGGTGATCCACCTTTCCTTGGCGCCCAAGAGCAACGCGGTGCTCGCGGCCGTGGACTCCGCCGTCGCGGATGTGCGCTCCGGCCGGACGGGAACGGTGCCCCCCCACCTGCGGGACAGCCACTACGCCGGTGCACGCACAATCCAGCACGGGTCCGCCGGTGGCTACCGATACCCTCACGACTTCCCGGGGAGGGTCGTGGCGCAGCAGTACGCGCCCGACCCGGTCGTGGGGCGGGAGTACTACTCGCCCGGCGACCTCGGAGTCGAGCGTGTCGCTGCGGAGCGGCTCGGCGGCCTGCGCGAGGTGCTGCGCGGTGATCGCAGGGTCGTCGCCGAGGATGCCGCGCACGGTTTCCGGCCCCGCTGCAAGCCTGTACCGCCCAGCCTCGACGAGCTCAGGGCTCTCGAGAACCCGAAGGAGTAGTCCAGCGTGCTCACCGGTGGCCAGGTCGTCGGCCTGATCTTCGCGATCGCCTTCGTCGTACTCGTGCTGTTCCTCGGCCTGGTGCTGATCAAGCTCGGACGTGTCCTGGAGGAGACCCAGAAGCTCGTGGCGGGGATCACGGTCAAGACCGTCCCGCTGCTCGGTGAGGTGACCGGCACGGTCAGCCACGTGAACCAGGAGCTCGAACGGGTGGACGCGATCACGGCCAACGTCCAGTCGATCAGCGGGAACGTCTCCGCGTTGACGTCACTGTTCGCGGCGACCGTGGGTAGCCCGGTGGTCAAGATCGCTGCCTTCAGCTACGGGGTCCGGCGGGCGGCCGGGCGCCGCCATGAGGCCGAGGTCGGCAAGCGGGTCAAGGCCGACATCCGGGCCGAGCGCAAGGCGGGCCGGAAGTGACCCGGCGTCTGTTCTACGTGGCCCTTGGTGCGACGGTGGGCGTCCTCGTCGTGCGCCGCGCGTCGAAGGCGGCGCAAAGGCTGACCCCGGCTGGTCTGCAGGCCGGTCTCGTCGGCGCGCTCGGCGGACTGGGCGACGCCCTCCGAGACTTCGGCAGCGAGGTGCGCCTCGGGATGGCCGAACGTGAGGAGCAGCTGCGCGGTGACCTGGGACTCGACGGTACGCACGACCTGGTCGACTACGCGCCGGACGAACCCCGGTGAGGTCCGACGAGATCCGTGCGCGGTTCCTCGAGCACTTCGCGGCCCGTGACCACGTGGTCGTGCCGTCGGCCTCGCTGATCGCCGACGATCCCACCCTCCTGCTGGTCAACGCCGGCATGGTCCCCTTCAAGCCTTACTTCCTGGGAGACGCCGCTGCGCCGTGGCAGCGCGCCACGAGCGTCCAGAAGTGCGTGCGGACGCTCGACATCGACGAGGTCGGCAAGACGACCCGGCACGGGTCGTTCTTCCAGATGGCGGGCAACTTCTCCTTCGGGGACTACTTCAAGCAGGGGGCGATCGAGTACGCGTGGGACCTCGTGACGCGACCTGTCGCTGACGGGGGCTATGGCCTCGACGAGAGCCTGCTCTGGGTGACCGTCTACCAGGACGACGACGAGGCCGAGGCCCTCTGGCGCCAGATCGGGGTCTCGCCGCAGCGCATCCAGCGACTGGGCAAGTCCGAGAACTTCTGGAGCATGGGTGTGCCCGGGCCCTGCGGGCCCTGCTCGGAGATCAACATCGACCGGGGGCCGGCCTACGGGCCGGATGGCGGACCGGCGGCGGACGGCGAGCGCTACCTCGAGCTCTGGAACCTCGTGTTCATGCAGTACGAGCGTGGGCCAGGCACGGGCAAGGAGGACTTCGAGCTGCTCGGCGACCTCCCGGCGCGCAACATCGACACGGGCATGGGCCTGGAGCGGATGGCGGCCGTCCTGCAGGGCGTCGACAACCTCTACGAGATCGACACCTCCCGGGCGATCCTTGACCGGGCGGCGGCCGTCGCCGGCGTCCGGTACGGACAGGACGCCGGCGGGGATGTCCGGCTCAGGGTCGTCGCCGACCACGCCCGTACCGCCGTCATGATGATCGGCGACGGCATCACGCCTGCGAACGAGGGCCGTGGGTACGTCCTGCGGCGCATCATCCGCCGGGCGGTGCGGTCGATGCGGCTTCTGGGCGCCGGTGAGCCGTCGATGCGGGAGCTGGTGGAGGCGTCGATCGGCGCGATGGGGCCGCAGTACCCGGAGCTGGTCTCGGACGCCGCCCGGGTCCACGCCGTGGCCGAGGCCGAGGAGGCGTCGTTCCTGGAGACGGTGGCCAAGGGAGAGTCGATCTTCGTGGCCTCCGTGCCGGCCGCGCGCGCCGCAGGGGGAGTGCTGTCGGGGCAGGAGGCGTTCGCCCTGCACGACACCCACGGCTTCCCGATCGACCTGACACTTGAGATGGCGCAGGAGCAGGGGCTGCGCGTGGACGAGGATGGTTTCCGGGCGCTCATGAACGAGCAGCGCGCCCGGGCCAAGGCCGACGCCCGCGTGAAGAAGTCAGGGCACACCGACGCGTCGGTGTTCCGCGGACTGGCCGACCAGGCTGGGCCGACCACGTTCGTCGGCTACAGCGACGTGCGGGCGGAGGCCGTCGTGCGAGGGCTGCTCGTCGATGGAGCATCCACGCTCGCCGCGGGCGAGGGGTCGCTGGTCGAGGTGGTCCTTGACCGCACCCCCTTCTACGCGGAGGCAGGTGGCCAGCTCGCCGACGCAGGGCGGTTGGTGCTCGAGGACGGGACGGTCCTGGAGGTCCTCGACGTCCAGTGGGCACTGCCCGACCTGGCGGTCCACCGCTCGAAGGTCGTCACGGGCGAGGTAGCGGTCGGCCGGCCGCTGGTGGCCATCGTCGACGTGGAACGCCGCAGGGCGGTGTCCCGCGCCCACACGGCGACGCACCTGGTGCACAAGGCTCTGCGCGCAGCGTTGGGTGACCAGGCAACCCAAGCCGGTTCCTTGAACGCCCCCGGCCGGTTCCGCTTCGACTTCTCCTCCCCCACGGCCGTGCCGGCGTCCGCCCTGGCCGACGTCGAGCAGGAGATCAACGAGGTGGCACTTGCCGACCTCGAGGTCCGCGCCTTCGTCACCACACAGGACGAGGCCCGCCGCATCGGCGCGATGGCGCTGTTCGGCGAGAAGTACGGCGACTCGGTTCGCGTCGTGGAGGTGGGCGACTACTCGCGCGAGCTGTGCGGGGGGACGCACGCCGCCCGCTCGGGCCAGCTCGGGATGGTCAAGCTCCTCGGCGAGTCCTCCATCGGAGCCGGTGTCCGCCGGGTGGAGGGCCTGGTCGGGCTCGACGCCTACGCACACCTGGCCCGTGAGCACGTGCTCATGTCCCAGCTGTCCGCGCTGTTCAAGGTCCCGTCCGAGGAGGTGCCGGACCGGGTGGCTGCGACCCTCGCGCGGCTGCGCGAGGTGGAGAAGGAGCTCGCCGGCCTCCAGTCCGCCCAGGTGCTCAGCCGGGCCGCGGAGTACGCCCAGGGCGCAAAGGACCTCTCCGGGGTGGCCTACGTCGGCGTGGTCGCCCCCCCCGGTACGAGCGCGGACCTGGTGCGTGGGCTCGCGCTCGACATCCGGGGCCGCCTGGGCGCGGCCCGGCCGGGCGTCGTCTTCGTGGCGAGCGGTGGCGAACGCGCGACCCTCGTCGCCGCCGTGAACGAGGCCGGCCAGGCTGCCGGGCTTTCGGCCCATGAACTCCTCCGTTCGACCGCCCCGGCAGTCGGCGGGAAAGGCGGCGGCAAGGGGGACGTGGCCCAGGGCGGCGGTCCCGACGCGGGCGGGATCGAGCTGGCCCTCGCGCGTGCGGAGCAGCACGTGGCCGGGGCGGCCC
>JALYIZ010000066.1 GCA_030775505.1 Actinomycetota bacterium
CATGTCCGGGTCACCCCCCCCCCGACCGCACCTCGCTTGACATGGCACGCGATACCAGTACTGTGCGCCGCAACAACACTATGCACAGTATAGGAATACCGTGGGAATACCCGGCAGCTCACGACGTCAGGCCAGTCGAGGCCAGCGCGAGGGACGTCTCGCGCGACGGATCCTCGCCGCCACAGCGTGCGGGTTCGTACTGACCGCAGCCCCCGTCAAGGCGGGCGCATCAGGGGATCCGGCGCCCACGCCCAAGGTCGCCTGCGACGCCGGGTCACGTCCTGAGACGGGGATGCAAGGAGACGTCCCGGCCAGTGACGTGAGCTCGGGCAGGTTCGCGCTCGGCTACTACTGCAACGCGCGCCTGGTCTCCCACCTCGGCAGCAATGGCGGATTTCGCGTCGAGAGCTACCGGGACCACTCTGGGCACGTCTGCGGCTACTTCGACTCGGGGACGATGTTCCCCGACACGATCCATCCGGAAGGGTCTGGCGTCTGGGTGGTCGACATGGCCGATCCTGCCCACCCCCGACTCGCCACCAGCCTCACGACACCGGCGATGCTGTCGCCGCACGAGTCCCTGCGGGTGAATGAGCGGCGAGGGCTGCTGGTTGCCGATCTCGGCAACGGCGTGACCAACGCCGGGTTCGTTGACGTCTACTCCATCGAAGACAACTGCCTCGCACCGAAGCTCGAGTCCTCCACCCCGCTCGGTGTGCTGGGCCACGAGGGAGGCTTTGCGCCCGACGGCAACACGTTCTACGTCACGAGCATCGCGGGCACGATCTCTGCTGTCGACCTGCGCGATCCGGCGCATCCGACTCTGCTGTGGGTCTCCCGCGCCTACCAGCCGCACGGCGTCTCGGTCAGCAATGACGGGAAGACGCTGTTCATGGCCGCGCAAGATGCCCTGTACGGCGTTCGCATCCTCGACGTCAGCCAGATTCAGGAGCGCATGCCGAACCCCGTGGTGACCACGCTCGCCGAGCTGACCTGGCCCGAGGTGAGCATCCCTCAGAACGCCACGCCGTTCACGTCCCGCGGGCATCAGTATCTGATCGAGACCGACGAGTTCGGCGGCGGCAGCAGGCCCGTCATCGGCACCATGCCGGTGGGGGCGGCACGCATTATCAACATCGACAACCTCCGCCGGACCTACGTCGTGAGCCACCTGCGGCTGGCTGTGCACAACCTGAGGGACTCCTCGAAGACGGCGCACTACTGCAGCCTTCCGAGCAGGGTCGACCCGTACATCATCGCGTGCGGGTTCCTGTCCTCCGGTCTGCGCGTGTTCGACGTACGCGATGTGGCTCACCCCCGCGAAGTCGCCTATACCAACCTCACCAACATCCAGTCGCCGACCGCCACGACCGGCGGTGGCATGACCGGCGTGCAGTACGGAAGCGTCTACTCGGCGCCCGCCTACGACCCCGCGCACAACGACATCTGGTACAGCGACGCATCGCGAGGGTTCTTCGCCATCCATCTGACCGCGAGTTCAGGCGTGACCCGGTTCGCCCGCATCTACCGGACGCCCGGAAGCTGACCTCGCGCGGGCCGGGCGCTCCGGCCACCGGTCAAAGGGCCCTGGCCAGACGGCCGAGCCGCGGCGGCAACCGGACGCCCTGGAGCGGCCGCGTGTTGGTCGACAAGCGCGGCGACATCCTGTGCGCACCCCCAGCCGACGGTGACGCCGGCGCCGCCATGACCGTAGTCATGGATGACGGGAACCGGCAGAAGGTCATGCTCCATGGCGACTCGTACCTCGTGGCGGCCAGGGCGCAGGCCCACGAGCGACTCGAGAACTCGGCAGCCGGCCAGTTGGGGGGCAATGTCGGTACACCGCTTGAGGATGGCTGTGGCCGTGTCCGGGTCGGGCGCCGTGTCCCAGCGGCCCACCTCAAGCGTTCCGCCCAGGATGCAGTCCTGGGATCGGGGGTGCACGTAGGCCCTGCCGTCGGAATGCTTCTCGTCACGGACGCTGAGAACAAGGCCCGGGTTCGTGACGCGCACGATGTGCCCCCGGATCGGGTACATCGAGTGATCTCCGACGAGGGGCCCGGCCAGGAGCCCCGCCGCGTTGACGACGAGGTCCGGTTCCAGATCGAGTACCTCTTCCAGGCGTGCGAGGCGTCGGACCACGTAGCGTGCCCCGGCGGCCATGACCTCGCGCATGAGGTAGGGCAGGTAGACAGGCATCTCGACCAGAGGGGCCAGGAAGCGCAGTCCGCGGGCGTATCCCGGTGGCAACTCGTCCGGACGGGCCGGTCGGACGTGGCCCACCGCTCCCGCCCAGACAGGGGCCGGGGCCTCGGCTGGACCGCCTCGTTGGAGCACCAGCGACTCGCGCATCACGACGCCGGGAATGCCCGCCGCCGCGTCCGCGGCCAGAACGCCGTAGGTGGTGGCGCTCCACCGGGCGACGTCCGCCGGCGGACCGACGGCGGTCGGGAACCACACGGCCGCTGCCAGGTAGGAGGTCGTCTGCGGCAACCTATCGGCAGACACGAGCACGACGTCGTGACCGTCCCGCAACAGCAGCCAGGCGCAGGACAGTCCGCTCATGCCGGCGCCGACAACGGCGATCAGCACGCGCGAGCACGTCCATCCGCGGTCAAGCGCTCGGCCCTCGTGGGCCGTCGTGCGTCACGCGGGACACCCGACGTCATCTCGCGGAAATTCCAGGGGAGCCAGCGCGGGCTCCAGGCGGAGCACCGCGGCAACGATCTCGCCGCCGGGAGCACACCCGAAAGTGACGGGTACCTGGAAACCGGGCACGCTGGCGAAGTCGAGACGCCACTGGTCGTCGCCGAGGTGGGTCAGCGTCAGTTGGTCGTCAAGGCCGTGGAAAGACGGCACCAGCCCGCCATCGCCGACCCGCAGGGCGAACTCCCCGTAGGCAGGATGACGGAAACGTCCCGCATAGTCCTGCACTGCGCGCGGTGGCGGCTGTCGGGGTGGCGGCGGCGCGGGCACCGGCGTCGCTTCGTCGCCGAGCCGCACACCCCAGGGAAGTGGTTCGAGGCCGAGGAGTGGGTCGAGCAGGCTCAGCGCCAGCGCCAGGGGCAGCCGGGAGCCATGTGCGTTGGTCATGACCGCTACGCCCACCTGGGCGTCCGGCACCACGACGACCTGACTGGCGAAGCCGATCTGGCTTCCACCGTGCAGGTGCAACCGGTGCCCGCGGTAGGCGAAGACGAGGTTGCCCAGGGCGTACCCCATCGGCTGCAACTCCTCGAAGGGCAGCTCCTCCCCGGAGATCACCGAGGGTGCATGCAGCATCCGCAAGACCGCCGAGCTGATCGGGCCATGGCCCAGCCGGGCCAGCAGCCAGCGGCTCAGGTCCTCGGCGTTGGTGACCAAGCCGCCGCTCGGCAGGTCGTAGCCTCTCGTCTGGAAGGGCAGCCGCCGCCCCCCGACGTGAGGTGCAGCGAAATCGAACTGCGAGAGCTCCGGTCGGTAGGTCGACGTTGCACTCATCCCCAGCGGGACGAGGACCCGCTCGGCCAGGAACCCGGCCCAGGGCCGCGCGGTCAGCACCTCAGTCACATGTCCGGCCGTCGCGTAGTGAGCATTGTTGTAGCCGAAGCCCTGGCGGAACGGACGGCTTCCCTCGAGGTATCGCATCTTGCGGGCGATCTCCTCATTCGTGATCACAAAGCCGCCGTCCCCGACCGTCATCAGGTCGTGCCGGGGTAGGCCCGTGCGGTGAGCCAGCAGGTCACGGCAGGTCACCCATCCACTGATCCGCTCGTCGTGCATCGCGAACCACGGCAGGTAGTCCTGCACCGGCCGGTCGAGATCCAGGTCCCCGTCTTCCACCAGCAGGCACAGCGTCGCGGCGGCGAAGCATTTCGTGTCGGACGCCAACATGTACAGCGTCTTCGAGGTCACGGGTTCGGTTTCGTTGCGTCGTCCGAAACCCTCCGCGAGGACGACCTCCCCCCCAGCGACCACCGCTACAGCCGCTCCGGGGACGGCGAACCGTCGGCACTCGACCGCTACGAGCGATCGCAGCTCGGACGTGGGCACGCCGCGCATCACGACCGCAAGAAGGACGTGATGCGGTGCGCGACCAGTTCTGGATGTGTCCGGATCAGCATGTGCGAGGCCTCGACGGTGGCGACTTCACGGGAGCCGCGTCGTGCCTCCAGCGCCGCGAGGTCACGGACCAGTCCTTGCCGATAAGCGGCGGCCAGCAGGACACCCTCGCCTGCCCACATCCTCCTCAGACGGCTCGTATCGCTCGCGGTGGCGTTGAAGACAAGCAGCGGGCACGTCACCTTCTCGTAGAGCGTGAACAGGTCGATCGCGCCGGACTCCCGGACCACCTGACGTGTGACCGCCGACGAGATCGCGGGCTTGCGCAGCGCGAACAGCAACGCCCTGATGAGGACCGCACGGAACCCCTCGGTGAGTTGCTCGATGCGGCGGTCCTGCTGCTCCCACAGGTGGCGGACCGCCGCCTCGTCGTAGCCCACATACTGGTCGACGCGACCACGTCCGTGGCCGTCGATGTTGATCACACCCGGACAGGTCGGATAGTCGGCGCCATAGGCCACCGCCACCATCCCGCCGAGCGAATGCCCGCCGACCGCAGGTGCGGCCAACCCGTACCCGGCAGTGACAGTAGTGAGGTCGCTCACCGCCGACGCGAGTGTCCACGGCGCCTGACTGGTCCGGCCGTGCCCGCGAAAGTCGAAGGTCACGACGCGGAAACTCTCCCGGAGCCGCCTGCTCAGTGGTTCGAGCGAGCCCTGGTCCATGCCTGCTCCGTGCATCAGAACCAGGGCAGGACCACCACCGCCGTAATCACGCGTGGCCAGCGAGGCGCCCGGCACCTCGATGGCTCGTGAGGTGAACATCAGGACCGATTGGTGCGGCTGGTGTACTTCAAGCACGCGCATGCGGAGTCGTAGCCCATGTCCCGCACGGAGTTCACGCCATAGTGGCGCCCTGGGCCGAACAGGCCGTTGAACGTGAGCGCCGTGCGCACACCCATACCGAGTGCCTCGTAGCCGCGGCGCAGGCCGGCAACGTTGGCCTGCTGACCCGCTGTCAGTGCCTCCTGGAACGAGTAGACGGCATCGCACACGGCGTACATCAGTTTGATGTCCTGCCGGTTGGCGCTGGTGAGACCGGCGGCCCGCATGACGGCCGTGCAGCGCGCCGCTCCCGGGGTAGGTCCTGGGTCTTGCGGTTGGTTGACGTCCTGCATCGGAGCCCAGCCCACGGTCTGGGCCCCCTTGAGCTGCTCCGCCGGCGAGTTGGCGGCGCCCAGCGCGCCCAGTCCGGGCAGGTAGGCGTAGCGCGGGCGGTAGTGCTGCGACTCGGCGTCGCGCAGGAAGAAGGCGGAGGCTCCGAAGACATGGGTGATGCCGTCGACCTTCATCTTCAGGACTGCGCTCTGCGTGGCCGCCACCGCATCCGATGCGCTGCCCGAGTAGGTGATGGTGTCGGAGAATGACCGACCGTATTTTGCGAGCTCCCTGGCATAAGCGGCGTACAGGTTGTTCTGGTCCGGCGTGTCGGCATGGATGACACCGAGCTTGACCGGCTCGATGCCCGGCCCACCGTTCGTGGTGTCCCACGTGGACATGAACGAATTGGCGACCAGGCTCTGGACGAAGAGCTGGGCGAGGCGCTCGTTCGTGATGGAGTCGGGACCGTAGAGGTAGTTCGCGCCATTCGCGGCGTAGGCGGCCTCCGGCATGGTCGTGAAGGCGCCGTACAAGATCATCGGCGTGCCCATACTGGCGAAGCAACTGCGCAGAGACGGGTCTCCGATGTAGAGGAACGCTGCGTAGACCTTGTGGTCGTCCTTGAAGTCGGCGCAGACCTCGCCGTACGTCTTCTCGGGATTCGCGACGTAGCTGGCGAAGTCGACACTGTGGTTGTAGAGCACGAGTTTGCGGCCAAGTACGCCGCCAGCCTTGTTCACATCCGCAATGACGGCGTCCCACATGGCCTTCTCGGAGACCGAGCCCGCGCCGGAGATGCCAAAGGTCTGACCCACAGCCTCGGTCCCCGTCGGGATCGCGGCGCCGATGGTCACCGTCGTGCTGGTCACCCCCCGCGCGATCGCGGCTGGGCCTCTCGCCCCGCTCGTCTTGGACGAACCTGCGGATCCGCCGACGGCATCACCTGTCGTGCCGGTGGTCCCGCCCACGGAGGCCCCCGACGAGCCGGGCGCCTGCCCCGCCAACGTCGAGCCCCCCGCACCCGGCAGCGGCTGACTCGCACCGGTGCCACCGCCCACCTCACTCAGTCCGCCACCGGCGGCTGATTGCGCACCAGCTGCGCGCTGGTCCTGCGGCACGGTCGTGCCACAGGCGGCCACCAAGAGGGCAAGACCAGCGAGAGGGATGGCGGTCAGCTTCTGCACGTCTTGTCCTGCTTCCTGTGGGTGTTCATCGGGCCGCCGACAGTGCATCGACCAGAGCCCTGAGCCGCCGGGGAAAGGCCTCGACGCGCTCGAAACCCGCTAGAGCTCTGGCCAGGTCGGCTGCGTGCGGCAGGTCGTCGCAGATGGCATCCGCCCGCGCTCGGCGCAGTGCACGCTCGTCCAGCCCCATCCGCGCGTGCACGGTGGCGGCGTAACCGAGGACGAACGTCCAGACCGTCTCGTAGATGTCCGCGAGCTCTTCGGTGGGCATCCCGACGCGTTCGGCCAACGCCGCGATCCGTTCCAGGTCGACGAGAACAGCGGGCGAGGAGATGACGTTGCGCTGCAGGACCTCGACGACCGTGGGGTGCTCGAGCAGCAGCTCCCACATCGCCTGCATGTAACTGAGCAGCCCTGCCTGCCAGGTCAGCGCGTTGCGGATCGGCGTGTGCCGCGCGCTGACCAGGTCCATCACGACCTCGTCGAAGAGCTCGTCCTTGCTGCGCATGTGGGTGTGGGCCGCGAAGGACGAGACGCCGAGTTCGGCAGCGAGCCGCCGTACGGTGACGGCTTCATACCCTTCCGACAGCACGATGGTGCGCGCGGCTTCCACGACCTGCTCACGCGACAACACCGGAGGGCGGCCACGCCGCGCGGGAGCGTTCACGGACCGAATTGTATTACGCGTTAGGAAAACCCGCAACCCCCAGTGACCTGGGGCGGGCTTCGTCGGGTCGGCACGGGGCAACGCACCGCTTTCGTCCGCTCGGACGTGGGCCGGCACGTCGGCCGTCCCTATCGTGAACGGTCCCGACTCGAGGAGCACCTGCCGTGACCGTTCTCGACTCCCTCTTCCGGAACGCAGAGGTGGACGGCTTCCTCCATGCCGTGGACCTGGGTACGGGAGCCGAGGTCGAGCACGGCGGGGGCGAGCCCGTCGTACTGGCGTCGGTGTTCAAGATTCCTGTACTGCTCGAGCTCTTCGTCCAGGGGGCGCAAGGCAGATTGGATCTCGCGGCCCCGCATCCCGTGCCGGCGGAAGGCAGGTCGCCTGGGCCATACGGCATCTCCGTCATGCGCGACCTGCTGACCATGTCGCTGCGCGACCTTGCCTGGCTGATGATGGGCATCAGCGACAACGCGGCGACCGACGTGATCTGCGATGTGGTGACCATCGACCGGGTCAATGGCCGGATCGCCGAGCTCGGACTGCGCGACACGCACCTGGTCGGCGCCTGCCGTGACCTGTTCGCCAGTATCGGCGAGGACCTCGGGATTTCCGACCCGGGACTGCTCGCGAAACTCGACCTGACGGACGCCGCGGTCATCGACCGGCTTCGGGTGATCGACCCGCGGGCCACGTCACGCTCGACCCCGAGAGACGTGACGACCCTGCTGACCCAGATCTGGGACGACACAGCGGGCAGCCCGCACGTGTGCGGGGAGGTGCGCCGCATCCTCGGTCTGCAGGTCTGGCCGCACCGGCTCGCGGCCGGGTTTCCCGAGGACGGGGTCACGACGAGTGGCAAGACCGGAACGCTGCCCCGCTGGCGGAACGAAGCCGGGGTCGTGGAGTACCCGGACGGCGGTCGCTACGCCGTGGCGGTGTTCACCCGTAGCGCGTCAACGGCGCAGAAGAACCCAGCCGCGGACGCCGCGATCGGCGCTGCCGCGCGCGCCGCAGTGGACCTCCTGCGGTCCTGACCCGACCTCGACCCGCGGCTCAAGGATGAAGGTGGAAATCGTGACATCGCGCGACACCATCCCCCAGACGCTGGACAACGATCCGGAACTTGACGCGTTCCTCGCCGCAGAGTGCGGCCGGCTGTCGGTTCCCGGATGTGCCGTGGGCGTCCTGGCCGGTGGACGGAGCATCGCTGCGTTCTACGGCGTCACGGACGTCGATCACCCACTTCCCGTTGACGCCGGCACACTCTTCCTCATCGGGTCGACCACCAAGACCCTCACCGCAACGACCGTGATGGCCCTCGTCCACGAAGGTCGGCTGTCCTTGGACGACCTGGTCATCTCGCACCTTCCGGAGCTCGAGCTGCGCGAACCCGCTGCGCGCGGGACCGTCACCGTCGGTCACCTGCTCGACCACACCGCGGGCTGGCGCGGCGACATCGAGATCGACACCGGTTGGGGGGACGACGCCGTCGCCCGCGCCCTGCCGGAGATCGCCGCTCACGTCCCACAGGTGTTCGCCCCCGGCGCGATGGCGTCCTACAACAACCTGTCCCTCGTCATCGCCGGCCGACTGATCGAGCGGATCGCCGGCCAGAGTTACGAGGCTGCCGTCCGCGACCGCGTGCTCATGCCGCTCGGGATGACCGAGACCTTCTTCTTCCCGTGGGAGGTGGCAACCCGCTGCATCGCAACCGGTCACGTCACCCGCGGGGATGCCCTTGTGCCCTCCTACGTGTGGCCGACCACCCGCGGCATGGGTCCGGCAGGCGGGGCCATCAGTACCGTTCGCGACCAGCTGCGCTACGCCCGCTTCCACCTCGACGGCACGGCCGCAGGAACACCGCCGATTCCAGACGCCCTTCGCGAGCAGATGCAGCAGCCGCGGGTGACCCTGCCGGCGAACCTGACCGGCATCGGCCTCTCGTGGCTGCTCAACGACCGCGGTGGCCTGCGCACCGTGGCGCACGGCGGCAACAACTCCAACCTGTTCGTCTCGTCGTTCACGCTCGCCCCTGACGAGGGCTTCGCGATCACCGTGCTGACCAACAGCCGAGGCGGGGGCAGCCTCGGAGCCACTCTCAGCGAGTGGGCCTTCGAACGCTTTCTCGGTCGCGCGGCGGCGCCGTCACCGCCGACCCTGCCCGTGACCGAGCAGCTGCTCGCGGAGTACGTCGGACGCTACGACGCCGGCCAATGGGACCTCGACGTCACCGCGCGGGACGGAAAGCTGTTCATCCAGATGCAGCTCACGGACGTCGCGCCGGACACGCCCGAGGACATCCGGGCGGCTTTCACGGCACCGCCCTCGGAGTACGTGCTCACGGCTCAGGACGTTCTCGCGCCGGCGACGGCCCCTGGCCTGTCATCGGGGGACTTCATCCGCGACGCCGACGGCCGGGTCGGCTGGCTCCGACAGGGAATGCGCGTGGCGCGGCGCCGATGACCACCGATGGGTGCGCCAGCTGAGGCCGCCGACGTGGTGACGCGGACCGAGACCGACCCGTGCCGGGCGATGCAGGAGGGAGGAAGAGCGCCGCCAGCGGTCAGGGGCTGCCCGACGTCACTCGGGCGTCGACCCTCGCCTCAGCACCAGGCGAGGGCCGTGGTGGGGTCGGCCAGCACGCGGGCGACATCGGAGAGGAACTGGGAGCCCAGCTGCCCGTCGACGTTGCGGTGGTCGAACGACAGCGCCAGCTGGGTCACCTGCCTGATGGCGATCTCGCCGTTGTGGACCCAGGGGGTCGGGCGCACGGCACCGAAGCACAGGATGGCCGACTCGCCGGGGTTGATGATCGGCGTGCCGTTGTCGACGCCGAAGACCCCGACGTTGGTGATCGTGATCGTCCCGCGCGCCATGTCCGCGGGGGCGGTCCGGCCCTCACGGGCCGTCGCCGTCAGCTGCTGGAGGGACTGCGCCAACTGGGGCAGTGAGAGCTGGTCGGCGTCCTTGATGTTGGGGACGATCAGGCCACGCGGCGTTGCTGCAGCGATACCCAGGTTCACGTAGTCCTTGACCACAATCTCCTGCGCGGCCTCGTCCCAGGTGCTGTTGATCTCCGGGTTGCGGCGGATGGCGAGCAGGAGGGCCTTGGCGACGAACAGCAACGGAGTGAGCTTGACACCGGCAAACTCGGGCAGGGCCTGCAGCGCTGCGCGCAGCTCCATGGTCGGGGTCATGTCGAGCGTGATGAACTCGGTCACGTGCGGTGCCGTGAAGGCACTGCTCACCATCGCGGCGGCTGTCATCTTGCGCACGCCCTTGACCGGAATGCGGCGCTCCCTGGTCGCGGGGTCGTAGGCGGCCACCGGGGCGGGGGCGGCGGCCAAGGCCGCGGCCGCCCTGGAC
>JALYIZ010000067.1 GCA_030775505.1 Actinomycetota bacterium
GCTCTCGCTCGCGCTGGCCAGCGCGACGGCCAACGTCCCCGGCAAGCTGGCCGCGCGCCGGAGCCGCCCGCAGCTGCAGCCGGTCCCACTGCCGCGCCGGCTGCTGCACCAGCCGACGACCTCGTCCTTCCCCAGTGGACACTCCGCGTCTGCGGCGGCCTTCGCGACTGGCGTTGCCCTCGAGTGTCCGGCGCTGGCCGCCCCCGTCGGACTGCTGGCCGCGGGCGTGGCCTACGGCCGGGTGCACACGGGCGTGCACTACCCGGGCGATGTCGCGGCAGGTCTGGCAATCGGTGCCGGCGCCGCACTCGCCCTGCGACGGGTGTGGCCGGTGCGACCTGACCGGCCAGCTGTCGCCCCGCCGGCGACGACCGAGGCACCGGCCCTGCCGGAGGGGGCGGGCCTGATCGTGGTCATCAACGCCTCCGCCGGCTCGGGTGACCGGGCACAGGTCCTGGACAGGCAGTTGCGGGAGGCCCTGCCGGGGGTGGAGGTCGTGCACTGCGGCCGGGGGGACGGTCCGGACGTGGGGGAGTGCCTTCGCGAGGCGGCCGGGCGGGCCACGGTGCTGGGCGTCGCCGGCGGCGACGGGACGGTGAACTGCGCCGCGGGGTTCGCCCTGGAGGCCGGCATCCCGCTCGTCGTCATCCCAGGCGGAACGCTGGACCACTTCGCCGCCGAGCTCGGTATCACGGGGGCCGCGGACGTCATCGGCGCGGTCCAGCGCGGCGAGGCGGTGTCGGTGACGGTCGGCAGTGCACAGGCCGACGGGCAGGGCCTGTACTTCCTGAACACCTTCGCCCTGGGCGTGTACCCGGAGCTGGTGGCCGAACGCGAGAAGCGGGAGGCTTCGCTGGGCAAGTGGCCGGCCCTGCTCGTGGCCTTGACGAAGGTGCTGCCCCGGGCGGAGCCGGTGCGGGTGGAGGTCGACGGGTCCCCGCGGGAACTCTGGACGCTGTTCGCGGGGAACGGCCACTACCACCCGGCCGGGTTCGCCCCGAGTTGGCGCGAACGCCTCGATGACGGCTGCATCGACATCCGGCTGCTCGACGCAGGCCGGCGCTGGTCCCGGACCCGGCTGGTCGCGGCGGTGCTGACGGGGCGCCTCGGACGCAGCCGGGTCTACGAGGAGCGGATCGTGGCCAAGCTTCCGGTCCGCTCACCGTCCGGTGGCCTGCGCGTGGCCCGCGACGGCGAGGTGGGGGACGGACCGACGGCGTTGCTGCTGCGTGCGGCCACCCGACCGCTGGTCGTCTACCGGCCGGCGACGTGAGCGGGCCCCCGGACCGTGACCCGGACCGTCGGGGTCTGCGCAGGCTGGGGCTGCTTGCGGCGGGTTTCCTCATCGTCGCCGTCGTCGTGGCGCCCCTGGCGGTCCTCGTGCGTGGCAGGTGGCAGCCACTGGTCGACCTGGACGCCGCAACCGCGTCGGCGGCCCGGTCGTCGGGGCTGGACTCCGTTGCGGGTGTCCTCACCTGGCTGGGCGCTCCCGTGGTCGTGGAACTGGCGGCGGCCTGCCTCGGGCTGTGGCTGCTGCGGGCCGGGCGCAACCGGTCGGTGCTGTATCTCGTTGCCGCGGTCGGCGGCGGCCAGCTGCTCTCGGTGGCTGCCAAGGCAGCTGTGCACCGGGTCCGCCCGTGTGCGGCAGTCCTCGGCGGCCACGTCGCGCACTGCCCGGCCAGCTACTCCTTCCCGTCCGGTCACGCCGTGGCGGCGGCCCTCGGCTACGTGGCGATGGCGGTGGTGCTGGTCCCGGCCGCACCGGACGCGCTGCGCCGGCTGATGGTGGCCGCCGCCGTGGTCGTACCGTTGGTCGTCGCCGCGACCCGCGTGTTGCTCGGCGTCCATTACCTGACTGATGTGCTCGCGGGGCTGGCTTTGGGCTGGGGGTGGGTGGCGGTGTGCACAGGAGCCTTCGCGCGGTGGCGTGCGGAGGAGGGCCGACCCGCCCGTCCGCTACGGGACGGCGTCGACCCCGCCCCGGTGCGGTGAGGCGCGAGCCGGCGGCGGACCTGCGCAGGATCGCGTTCTGCCTGGAACGGGCTCAAGAACCAACCTTCAGGGTGAACGCCTTCCGTGCCGCCGCCGCGACCGTTGACCGCGTCCCTCGCGAGGAGCTGGAGCGTCGTGCTGCCGAAGGTCGGCTCACCGAGCTGCCTGCGATCGGGGCGGTGACTGCGACGGTCGTCAGCGAGTCGCTCGCGGGCACGGAACCGGTGTACCTGCGACGGGTCGAGACGCTGGGCGTGCACCCGGTCGCCGAAGGGGTGGCCGCGCTGCGTGCGGCCCTACGGGGTGACTGTCACACCCACTCCGACTGGTCCGACGGGGGCTCGTCGATCGAGGAGATGGCGCTCGCCGCTCGGGAGCTGGGCCACGACTACGTGGTGCTCACCGACCACTCGCCCAGGCTGACGGTGGCGCGGGGCCTGTCGGCCGAGCGGCTGCTCGAACAGCTCGAGGTCGTGGCTGAGCTCAACGAGCGGCTCGCACCGTTCCGCGTCCTCACGGGGATCGAGTGCGACATCAACGCCGACGGGACTCTCGACCAGGACCCGGCGCTGCTGGCGCGGCTCGACCTGGTGGTGGCCAGCGTGCACTCGAAGCTGCGGATGCCGGCGGAGGAGATGACGGCGCGGATGGTGGCCGCGATCGCGAACCCGCACACCGATGTCCTGGGCCACTGCACGGGCCGCCTGCTCCCGGGCCACGGCCGGGGCGGGAAGGGCCGCCCCGAGTCGGACTTCGACGCCGAGATGGTGTTCGCGGCCTGCGCACGGTTCGACGTCGCCGTCGAGGTCAACAGCCGCCCGGAGCGCCAGGACCCGCCCAAGAGGCTGCTCCGGCTGGCCCTGGAGGCGGGGTGCCGGGTCGCCATCGACACTGACGCGCACGCGCCGGGACAGCTTGAGTGGCAGCGCTACGGCTGCGAGCGCGCCCATCTGTGCGGCGTGACACCCGACCGGGTCGTCAACGCCTGGGGCGTGGACGAGCTGCTCAGCTGGACGGGGCGCGCTGCGGCGGGATGAGGCGCGCCACCGGGTCCAGCAGCAAGGTCGTGGTCGCGTCCGGGAGCGCGTCGGCGACGAGGAGGGCGCAGGCGGCGTCCAGGCACAGGCCGAGGACCCGCTCGACCGACCGCTGCTCGTCCAGGTCCGGGGCGCTGGGCCCGCAGGTAGGACAGCTGCGCAGCAACCCTTCGGCGCCGCTGCGGCGCACCAAGGTCCAGATCCGCCGGCGACTGGTGATCACAGCGGCCTGGAAGGCGGCCTCGCGTGCCTCGGCCCGGTCGGACTCGCCGGCGAACGAGCGGTCGACGAGCGTCTCGAACAGTTCCCGGCCCGCCTGGTCGTGGCAGCGGGTCGACAACCGCGGCAGGGCGCTGAGAAGCGAGCGCAACCGGTCTCCCTCCGGTCCGAGATCGGGCTCACCGATCGTGTCGGCCGGGTAGACGGCGCGCCAGGGCGCCATCAGGGCTTGGTAGGCGGCGCGGTCGAGCGCGGGCTGGGCGTAGGAGCCGGCGATCGCGTCCCGGACCGCCTTGAGCGCCGTCGAGGTCACCGAGGGCTCGACGGTGATGTAGGCCGCTTCGCCCCGGAGGTCGTCGTCGAAGACGGCGGCGACGGCTTCGAAGGCGGCCAGGACCTCTAGCACCAGGGGCGAGTCGGGGGACAGCGCCCGGTCGCGCGCGGCGGCCACGTCCGCGTTGTTGACCCAGGCCTGCGCCAGGGACTGGAGGTCGGCGTCCCGGATGTGCCCGAGCTGCGCGAGCACGCCAAGGATCTCGGTCAGGTTGGGATGGTCGTCCAGCCGGCTGATGGGAACGACCGCTCGCCTGGACATCCGTGTCTCCTCCGGCCGTGGCTGTGGCCGTCAGTGTGGGGGCGGGGAGACAGTCTTCGCGGCATTTCGGCCAGATCGGCGACGCGTCGTGCGGGCATAGTCCGGCGGAGCGACTGGTTGAGGGACGTATGGGCAGCACGGGCTTGGCGGGGGTCGACATCCGCCGATCTGACGGGCGCTTCCGCACCGATGCCGGCTGGCTGCGGTCCAGGCACAGCTTCTCGTTCGGGCCGCACTACGACCCCAGCAACACCGGGTTCGGGCTGCTCGTGGTGAGCAACGACGACGTCGTCGCGGGGGGCACCGGTTTCTCCACCCATCCCCACCGTGACATGGAGATCGTCACCTGGGTCCTCGAGGGTGAGCTCGTCCACCAGGACTCGACGGGCCACAACGGCCTGATCACGCCGGGTCTGGCGCAGCGGATGAGCGCGGGGAGCGGTCTGTTCCACTCGGAGATGAACGCGCGGGACGAGGCGGTCCGCTTCGTCCAGATGTGGGTGGTTCCCGACACCGAGCAGGTGGTACCCAGCTACGAGCAGCGCGACATCAGCGACTCCCTCGCCCGAGGGGGCCTGGTCCCCGTCGCGTCCGGGGGCGGTCACGACGCGGCGATCGCGATCCGCCAGCGCGACGCGGTGCTCTACGCCGCCCGGCTGGGTGGCGGCGCATCGGTCAGCCTGCCCGACGCCCCGTACGTCCACCTTTACGTTGCCAAGGGCACGGTGGTTCTCGAGGGCGGCGGTCCGCTCGGGTCCGGCGATGCGGCCCGACTGGTCGCTGCTGGCGGCCCGGACGTGACCGCGGCTGCGGAGGGAGCGGAACTTCTCGTGTGGGAGATGCACGCCGCGCGTTGACGTCAGAAGCGGTGCGACTCCAGCGCGCCCGACAGCGTCGCCCAGACCTCGGCGAGGTTGCCGAACTCCGCGTCGCCCGGCAGCTGGTCCAGTAGGTCGATCACCCGGTCCGGCGCGTGCTGGTCCATGGCTTTGCCGCGCAGCGCCTCCCGGTCCGCCGGCCAGACCTCCTTGCCCAGGAAGGAGGCCAGTTCCGACCGCGTCTCGAGGTCGTCGTCGCTGAGACCATCGGGCAGCCCGCCGTGCAGGGTCGTCCCCGGCGCGCGGTCCACCTCAGGCTGGTCCTCTCCCGAGGGCTCTGCGGAGTTCCAGTCCTCCGCCCGCGTCTCGCGCCCCGCCTGGAGGAGCCCCTTCACCTCGGCCTCGAGGGCCTCGTCGAGCCGGGCACCATGCTTGTCGCTTCCGCGTTCCATGGCCGGCGGATACCCCGCACGACGGGTCCCACACCCAGGCGCGGGGCCCAGGAGGCAGCGGTTGCGGGGTTGGCCGCCACAGTGAGAGGGCAGACCTCCGCTGTGGGCCGCGACGACGTCACGAGGACGCGACGGTTCTGGGCCGTCCCGACGGCCCTCCTGCCGACCCTGTTGATGGTCGGTCTGCTGACGGCGACGGCGGCCGCATCTGGGGCGGGCTCCCCGGCGGGGGGCTCGCAGGTCGTCGAGATCACCGTCACCGCCGGCAGGTAGAGGCCGGCCCGGCGTCAGCCGGTGCTCTCGTTTCCCTCGATCGTGTCCTTGCCGGGCGGCACTGCCTCCTCGGCGAGCGCGTAGCGGGCGACGGCCTTGCTGGGCAGCTCGGCATCGACGGCACCCTGATCGGCGAGCTGGGCGAGAACCGCGCAGGTGATCGACTCGGCGTCGGTGTGGAAGTGTCGCCGCAGGGCCGCCCGGGTGTCGGACCGGCCGAACCCGTCCGTGCCGAGGGACGCCCAGCTCTGCTTCACCCAGGGCACGATCTGGTCGGGGACCGCCCGCATCCAGTCGCTGACCGCGAGCACCGGCCCGGGAGTTCCCTCCAGCTGCGCCCGGACGAAGGGGACGCGCCCCGGCGCCTCGGGGCTGAGCAGCCGCTCAGCGTCGGCGGCGAGCGCGTCCCGTCGCAGCTCCGTCCAGCTGGTGACCGACCACACGGCGGCGGTCACGCCCCAGTCCTGCCAGAGCATCTGCTGTGCCGCGAGGGCCTGACGCACGCTCACGCCGCTCGCCAGGATCTGGGCCGGCGGTCCGTCCCCCTCGCCGGGGGACGCGAGGTAGAGCCCACGGAGGATGCCGTCCGTCAGGGCAGCCAGTGCGGGGGCCGCGGGCTGCGGATAGGGCTCGTTGTAGACGCTGAGGTAGAAGAACACATCTTCTGGCTCGGGGCCGTACATCCGGCGCAGCCCGTCCTCCACGATCGTGGCGATCTCGTAGCCGAACGCCGGGTCGTAACTGACGCACGCCGGGTTGGTGCTCGCGAGCAGCTGCGAGTGCCCGTCCTGATGCTGGAGCCCTTCACCGTTGAGGGTGGTCCGGCCGGCAGTGGCGCCGATCAGGAAGCCACGGCCGAGCTGGTCGGCCAGCTGCCAGATCTGGTCCGCGGTGCGCTGGAAGCCGAACATCGAGTAGAAGACGTAAACGGGGATCATCGGCTCCCCGTGCGTGGCGTAGGCCGTGCCGGCCGCGATGACCGACGCGAGTGACCCCGCCTCGGTGATGCCCTCGTGCAGCATCTGGCCCTGGGCGGACTCCTTGTAGGACAGCAGCAGTGCCCTGTCCACCGCCTCGTAGCGTTGCCCGTGCGGGGAGTAGATCTTCGCCGTCGGGAACATTGCGTCCATCCCGAACGTGCGCGCCTCGTCCGGCACGATCGGGACGAACCGAGCCCCCACGCCGGTGTCGCGCATCAGGTCCTTCAGCAGGCGCACGAACGCCATCGTGGTGGCGACGGCCTGCTTACCGGAGCCGGCCCTGAGCTCGTCGTACGCCGACGTGGGTGGCAACGTCAGCGCCCGGTTGCGCACCAGCCGCTTCGGCAGGGATCCGCCGAGCGCCGCACGGCGCTCGCGCATGTAGGCGATCTCCTCCGAGTCCGCGCCCGGGTGGAAGTAGGGCGGCAGCTCGCCTTCGAGGTCCTTGTCGGGGATCTCCAGGTACAACCGGTCGCGCAGCTCCTTGAGCTCGGCCTTGGTCAGCTTCTTCATCTGGTGCGTCGCGTTGCGCCCCTCGAAGTCCTTACCGAGGGTCCAGCCCTTGATCGTGTGAGCCAGGATCACGGTGGGCTGGCCGACGTGCTGGGTGGCCGCCGTGAAGGCGGCGTACACCTTGCGGTAGTCGTGCCCACCACGCGGCAGGTTCTTGATCTGGTCGTCGCCGAGATGCTCCACCATCTTGCGCAGCCGCGGGTCGGAGCCGAAGAACGTGTCGCGGGTGTACTTGCCTGGCTCGACGGCGAACGTCTGGAACTGGCCGTCGGGCGTGGTGTTCATCGCGTTGACCAGGACGCCGTCGACGTCCCGGGCGAGCAGCTCGTCCCACTGCCGGCCCCAGACAACCTTGATGACGTTCCAGCCGGCCCCCAGGAACGAAGACTCCAGCTCCTGGATGATCTTCCCGTTGCCCCGCACCGGACCGTCGAGGCGCTGGAGGTTGCAGTTGATGACGAACGTGAGGTTGTCGAGCTCTTCGCGGGCCGCCAGCCCGATCGCCCCGAGCGACTCGGGCTCGTCCATCTCGCCGTCGCCCAGGAAGCACCAGACCCGGCTGCCGCTGGTGTCCTTGATGCCCCGGTGCTGTAGGTAGCGGTTGAACCGGGCCTGGTAGATCGCGCCGATGGGCCCGAGGCCCATCGAGACGGTGGGGAACTCCCAGAAGTCGGGCATGAGCCGGGGATGGGGGTAGGACGGGAGGCCGCCGTCCGGTCGCGACTCCTGCCGGAAGCCGTCGAGCTGGCTGTCGGTCAGGCGGCCCTCGAGGTAGGCGCGGGCGTAGATCCCCGGTGAGGCGTGGCCCTGGAAGTAGATCTGGTCGCCGGATTGCCCGGGCGCGTCCTTGCCGCGAAAGAAGTGGTTGAAGCCGACTTCGTAGAGGCTCGCCGCGCTGGCATACGTGGCGATGTGCCCGCCCACGCCGATCTCGGGCCGGTTGGCCCGGCTCACCATGATGGCCGCGTTCCAGCGCACGTACGCCCGGATGCGCCGCTCCACGTGCTCGTCGCCGGGGAACCATGGCTCCCGCTCGGGCGGGATGGTGTTGATGTAGTCGGTGCTTCGCAGGGCGGGCACGCCGACGCTGCGCTGCCGGGCCCGCTCCAGCATCTTGAGCATGAGGAAGCGGGCCCGCCCGCGGCCTTCCCGGTCGACGACAGCGTCGAGCGACTCGAGCCACTCGGCCGTCTCCGCCGGGTCGACGTCGGGCAGCTGGCTGGGCAGCCCGTCGCTGATGATGCTGAACCGTTCGGTACCGCTCTCGGTCACGCCACTCCCGGTCACTTCCGACGACTCCCGGTCAGGACCCATCCAACCCGTTACCGGTGAGTACGCCGAACGAGCGCTCAGTCCGCGGGGATGTCCCCGGATAGATGGCGCTGCGCGTACCCGGCGTAGACACGCTGCCGCAGCGCCGGTCGGCGCGCCAACAGGTCCGTCATCTCGTCGTAGCCGACGCGCAGGACACGGACGGGAGTGGCCGCGCTGACGGTCGCGTTGCGCAGGCGCCCGTCGATGAGGGCGGCCTCGCCGACGACCGCGCCGGCGCCGACTTCGGCGATGACGGCCTCGCCCCGCTTGACGACCGTCGTGCCGGACAGCAGGACGTACACCGAGTCCGCGGGAGTGTCGGTGGCGATCATCGTCCAGCCAGCAGGCAGGCTGACGACCCGCCCGGCCGCCACCAGCTCCTCAAGCTCGTCAGCCGGCGTCTCCTGGAACAGTGGCAGGGCGGCCAGGGTGGCGACCACCTCTCGGCGCTCCTTCTTGGCGGTGCTGTTCATCACCCCTCCTCTGGTCGGCTGGCGTGACGCTAGCCAGTTCGCCGGGGGATCGGTGTCGGGTTCCCGACAGTCAGCCGTGGTGCGCCGACCCGGCGTGGTGCTCGTCCCCTTCCGGGTCGCAGTGCACCAGGGCGGAGGCAAGCCGGGGGACCTCGTGCAACAGGCGGCGCTCCGCGTCGTCGGCGATCCGATGCCCTTCCGCCAGAGACAGGTCGGGATCCACCGTGACCCTCGCCTCGGCCCGCAAGGCATGACCCATCCAGCGCACGCGCACCTCGCTCACGGCGAGTACTCCGGTCGTCGACGTGAGCACCCCTTCCACGGCGTCCACAAGCGGCTCGTCCACGGCGTCCATCAACCGGCGGTAGACCTGCCGGGCCGCGTCGCGCAGGACGGCGAGGATGGCCACCGTGATGAGCAGGCCGACGATGGCGTCCGCCCAGGGCAGCCCCAGGGCCACGCCGCCTGCTCCGGCGACCACGGCGAGCGAGGTGAAGCCGTCGGTGCGGGCATGCAGGCCATCGGCGACCAACGCCGCCGATCCGATCTCGCGGCCGACACCGATCCGGTACCGGGCGACCACCTCGTTGCCGAGGAAGCCGAGCAGCCCCGCCCCGGCGACCGCCGGCAGGTGGCTCACGGCGGCGGGGTGGGCGAGGCGGGCCACTGCGGCCACGGCCGCGAGCGCGCTCGAGGCGAGGATGACGGCCACGATGGCTACGCCGGCGAGGTCCTCGGCCCGCCCGTATCCGTGGGTGTAACGACGGTTCGCTGGACGCCGCCCGACGGTGAACGCCACGGCGAGCGGGGCAGCCGTAAGGGCATCGGCGACGTTGTGCAGCGTGTCTCCCAGGAGGGCGACCGACCCGCTCAACCAGGCCACCACCCCCTGCAGGCCGGCCGTGACCCCGAGGACGCCGAGGGACACCCACAGCGCACGCAAGCCGCGTCGGGACGTCTCGAGAGCCCGGTCGACCTGGTCAGCGGCGTCGTGGCTGTGGGGCGTGAGGACATGGCGGACCCGGGCGAGCAGCCTGCTGGAGCCGCGGGCCGGCCCGTTCCGGTGGGGGTGCTCGCCATCGTGGGAGTGGGGTTCGGCCACCTCAGAAGTGTGCCCTTTCCGACCTGTCGGGGCGCCGGGTACTTGCGTCTGGGAGGGTCGTCCGGTGGACTACCGCCACAGCCCCGCCGGGGCGCCACAGGAAGGGGCCCACTCGTGAGCACGTCCGCGGACCACGCCGGACAGCGTGGCCTGGCCGAGCGGCTCGGCATCGAGCCCGGCATGGTCGTGCAGGTGGTGGGCGGCGACAACGACGTCGACGACGCGCTGCTGGCCGACATCGCCCACCGTGCGGGGACCGAGCTGGTCCTCACCGAGGACTCCGACGACGTGGTTGACGTGGTCGTGCTCTGGTGGCGGGACGGGGACGGCGACCTCGTCGACGCCCTCGTGGACTCCCTCACCAACCTGGGTGACCACGGTGTCGTCTGGCTGCTGACACCCAAAGCCGGCCGGGACGGCCACGTCGAGCCGAGCGACATCGACGAGGCCGCACCGACCGCCGGCCTGTCGAGCACGAGGAGCACCAGCGCGGCACCCGAATGGTCCGGGACCCGGCTCGTCTCGCCCAAGGCCAGCCGGACGAAGCCGCGCCGCTGACGCCAGACCAGGCGCGGCTGCTGCTCTCGGCAGCCGGCCGGGAAGCGGTGCGGGCGGCCCAGC
>JALYIZ010000068.1 GCA_030775505.1 Actinomycetota bacterium
ACCTGTGGCCGACCGGCTGAGCCTGCCTGGCCACCCGCTCGCCGGCCCCGCGTTCGCCGCCTCGGCAACCGGCTGAGAGGCTGCTGTGGAGCCACCACCGTTTGACAGCCGGTGCCTGCCGATGGTGACACTGCCCGACGCGCACCGCACCGCGCACCCATCCCGACCGCGACACCTTGGAGAGCCGTGCCCGACACCGACCAGGACATCCCCGCCCGGGGATCGAGCCGTCGGCTGGTCATCGTCGAGTCCCCGGCGAAGGCCAAGACGATCGCCGGCTACCTGGGTGCGGGCTACGTCGTGGAGAGCTCGATCGGCCACATCCGTGACCTCCCGCGCAACGCCGCCGACGTCCCGGCCAGCCACAAAGGGCAGGCCTGGGCGCGCCTGGGGGTAGACGTCGACAACGGCTTCCAGACGCTGTACGTCGTCAGCGCCGACAAGCGGCAGCAGGTCGCCAAGCTGAAGGCGCTGCTGAAGGACTCCGACGAGCTCTACCTCGCCACCGACGAGGACCGTGAGGGCGAGGCGATCGCCTGGCACCTGCTGGAGACGCTCAAGCCCCGGGTCCCCGTGCACCGCATGGTCTTCCACGAGATCACCCGTTCGGCGATCCAGGCCGCCGTGGACAACCCGCGCGAGCTCGACCGCGCCCTCGTCGACGCCCAGGAGACGCGGAGGGTGCTCGACCGGCTGTATGGCTACGAGGTGAGCCCCGTGCTGTGGAAGAAGGTCATGCCGAAGCTGTCGGCGGGCCGGGTCCAGAGCGTCGCCACACGCATCGTCGTGGAGCGGGAACGGGCCCGCATGCGCTTCCGCGAGGCCTCCTACTGGGACCTCGAGGGGACCTTCGCCGCCCGCGAGGAGCAGACAGACGGCGCGCCCCGTTCGATGGCAGCGACCCTCGTTGCCGTCGACGGGCGCCGGCTGGCCAGTGGCCGGGACTTCGAGCAGGAGACCGGCGAGCTCAAACCGGGCGCGGACGTCCTGCGACTCGACGAGGCGGGTGCGCTGTCCTTGGCTGAGCGCCTCGCCGACGCCCCCTTCACCGTCCGGACCGTGGAGGACAAGCCTTACACCCGCAAGCCATATGCGCCCTTCATGACGTCGACGCTCCAGCAGGAGGCCGGTCGCAAGCTTCGCTTCTCCGCCCAGCGGACCATGCAGACCGCCCAGCGCCTGTACGAGAACGGCCACATCACCTACATGCGCACGGACAGCACCAACCTCTCAGAGACCGCGGTCGCCGCCGCCCGGTCACAGGCCCGCGAGCTCTACGGGCCGGAGTACGTGCCGGACGCGCCCCGCCGCTACCAGGGCAAGGTCAAGAACGCCCAGGAGGCCCACGAGGCGATCCGTCCGTCGGGGGACGAGTTCCGCACCCCGGGCGAGCTCCAGTCGCAGCTGTCCACCGACGAGTTCCGGCTCTACGAGCTCATCTGGCAGCGGACCGTGGCCTCGCAGATGGCCGACGCCAAGGGGGTGTCGGCGACGATCCGGCTCGGCGCCACGACGCCCGACGGCACGGATGCGGAGTTCTCCGCCAGCGGCAAGGTGATTACGTTCCCGGGCTTCCTGCGCGCCTACGTCGAGGGCACGGACGACCCCGATGCCGAGCTCGAGAACGCCGAACGCCGCCTCCCAAGGGTCAGCGTCGGTGACGCGCTCGACGTCGAGCAGCTCGACCCCAAGGTCCACTCCACCAGCCCGCCCGCCCGCTACACCGAGGCGTCGCTGGTCAAGACCCTGGAGGAGCTGGGGATCGGCCGGCCGTCGACCTACGCCTCGATCATCTCGACGGTCCAGGACCGTGGCTACGTCTGGAAGAAGGGGTCGGCTCTCGTGCCGACCTGGCTGGCCTTCGCGGTGATCGGGCTGCTCGAGCGTCACTTCACGCGGCTGGTCGACTACGGCTTCACCGCCTCGCTCGAGGACGACCTGGACACGATCGCCGGCGGCCAGGAGAACGGCGTCGACTGGCTGACCCGTTTCTACTTCGGTTCGGCGGCGGGCAAGGAAGGGGGGCTGGCCCGGCAGGGCGGCCTGAAGAAGCTGGTCAGCGAGCGACTCGACGAGATCGACGCACGGGACATCAACTCCATCGCGATCGGGCGGACCGACGACGGCACCGAGGTGGTCGTGCGCGTGGGCCGGTACGGTCCCTACGTCCAGGTCGGGGAGCTGCGCGCCTCGCTGCCCGAGGACCTCGCCCCCGACGAGCTGACACCCGCACTGGCCCTCGAGCTGGCGTCGGCACCCAGTGGCGACCGCTCGCTCGGAGCCGACCCTGTCACGGGCTTCGAGGTCGTGGCCAAGTCCGGGCGCTACGGGCCGTACGTGACGTTGGTGCTGCCTGAAGGGGCGAAGGACAAGCCACCGACGGCCTCGCTGTTCGCGACGATGTCGGTCGAGGAGGTCAGTCTCGAGGACGCCCTCCGGCTGCTCACCCTCCCCCGCACGCTCGGCGTCGCCGACGGCGAGCCGGTCACCGCCCAGAACGGTCGGTACGGGCCCTACATCAGCCGGGGCAAGGAGTCGCGCTCACTGGAGAGCGAGGAGCAGCTGTTCACGGTCACCCTCGAGGATGCCCTGGCCCTGCTCGCCCAGCCCAAGCTGCGCGGCCGCGCAGCCGCCGTGGCAAGGCCGCCGTTGAAGGAGCTGGGCACCGACCCGGCCAGCGGCAAGCCGATGGTGGTCAAGGAGGGCCGTTTCGGGCCCTACGTGACCGACGGGGAGACCAACGCGTCGCTGCGCAAGGGCGACGACATCGACAACCTGGTTGACGAACGCGCCAGTGAGCTCCTCGCGGAGCGCCGTGCCCGCGGCCCGGCTCCCAAGAAGACCGTCACCCGCAAAAAGGCCGCACCACGGAAGGCGGCCGCCCGCAAGTCGTGACTGTGTGCGTCCGATGACGGCCAAGCCCACGCCGTAGGCTCCGCGCGTGGACCGCCCCGCTGCCAGCGCCGGCCTCCCTGACCCCGGAGCGGTACCGGGTCTCGGGAGGGCATCATCAGGGGCGTTCGGCGTCCTGTCGGTCCTGCCTTTCCGTCGGCTGTACACCGCGCTCGCCCTGTCCAGTTTCGGTGACTGGCTCGGCTTCCTCGCGACGACGGCGCTGGCCACCCAGCTGGTCAAGGGCTTCACCGCGCAGGCCTACGCCACCGGTGGTGTCCTCGTGTTCCGCCTGCTGCCGGCGGTCCTGCTCGGACCGTTCGCCGGCGCGTTCGCCGACCGCTTCGACCGGCGTCGCACGATGGTCGTGTGCGACCTGATCCGTTGTGTGCTGTTCGTGAGCATCCCCCTCTCCGGGTCGCTGGTGTACCTGCTGATCGCCTCCTTCCTCATCGAGTCCGCGAGCTTGTTCTGGATCCCGGCGAAGGAGGCCTCGGTTCCGAACCTGGTCCCCCGGGAGCGATTGGAAGCGGCCAACCAGCTCTCGCTGATCGCCACGTACGGGTCGGCTCCCATCGCCGCGGCCGTGTTCGCCGCCCTGGGCCTGATCTCCCGGCTGCTCGGTGGCGGACTGAGCTTCTTCCACACCCGACCCGTCGACCTCGCTCTCTACGTCGACGCCGCCACGTTCCTGTTTTCCGCCGTCACGATTTTCCGGCTGTCCATCCCTTCGCCGTTGGACAGCCGAGCGGCCGACGCCGACGGCGCCCTGCCCAGCATTTTCGGCTCCTTGCGCGAGGGCCTGCGGTTCGCCAGGCAGAGCCGGCTGGTTCGCGGGCTGCTGGTCGGGATGCTCGGCGCACTCGCCGCCGGCGGTGCCGTGATCGCGCAAGGCAAGTTGTTCGCGACCGTGGTGCTCGGCGGTGGCGACTCCGCCTACGGGTTGCTGTTCGGGTCGGTGTTCGTCGGGATCGCGACCGGTGTGGCGCTGGGCCCGCGGCTGCTGGGGGAGTTCTCGCGCCGGCGCGTCTTCGGCCCGACCATCGCCGGTGCCGGGCTGTCGCTGGTGTTCATGTCCATCGTCCCCAACCTGTTCCTGGCTGTCGTGGCGACCCTGCTCGTGGGGTTCTTCGCCGGCATCGCCTACGTCGTCGGGCTCACCCTGCTCGGCGGGCAGGTCGACGACGAGCTGCGCGGGCGGACGTTCGGGCTGGTCCAGTCACTGATGCGCATCGACCTGCTCGTGGTCACAGGGACCACCCCCTTCATCAGCGGCGCTATCGGCCGCCACGAGATCGGCCTCCCCGGCGGTGGTGCCTATGCCGTCAACGGTGTGGGGGTGACGTTGTTCGTCGGCGGTCTGCTCGCCGTGGCCGTCGGCATCGTGGCCTTCCGGCAGATGGACGACCGGCACGGCGTCTCCCTCCTCGGTGACCTGATGGGGCTGGTCCGTCGCCGCGGCCACAGCCCGGCGCATGCCGGACTGCTGATCGCGCTCGAAGGCGGAGAGGGCTCCGGAAAGTCCACCCAGTGCCGGCTGCTCGCCGACTGGCTGGGCGAGCTCGGCCTCGACGTGGTCGTGACCCGCGAGCCCGGTGCGACACCGGTCGGGTCGCGGATCCGGGAACTGCTGCTCGACCCTGGTTCGGTGGGGCTGGCCCCGCGGGCCGAGGCGCTGCTCTACGCCGCCGACCGGGCCCAGCACGTCGAAGCCGTGGTCCTGCCGGCGCTGGTCCGCGGGGCGGTCGTCGTGACCGACCGGTACGTGGACTCCTCATTGGCCTACCAGGGGGCCGGGCGCTTCCTCGACGCCGACGAGGTCTTCCGGCTGTCCCGGTGGGCAACTCAGGGACTGCGCCCAGACCTGACCCTGCTGCTCGACATCAATCCTGAGGTCGGCCTTGCCCGGCTGCCCGCGTCACCGGACCGGATCGAGCTCGAGTCGGTGCTGTTCCACGAGCGGGTCCGCCAGGGGTTCCTGACCCTGGCGGCGGGTGCCCCCGACCGCTATCTGGTGATCTCCGCCGAGCAACCGACGGAGGTCATCCACCACGAGGTGCGGGCCCGGGTGCTGCCACTGCTCGCGAAGCTGCCGGTGCCCGCGCGGTGACGGTCTTCGACGACCTGGTCGGGCAGGAGCGCGCGGTGGCTCAGCTGCGCGAGGCCGCTGCGGCGGCGGGACGGGTGGTGCGGCGCGAGCCAGGCGGGACCGCGGCGATGACGCACGCGTGGCTGTTCACGGGGCCCCCGGGTTCGGGAAGGTCGGTCGCGGCGCGGGCGTTCGCGGCCGCGCTGCAGTGCGAGTGGGCCGGTTGCGGGGAGTGCGAGGACTGCCGTCAGTCGCTGTCCGGGAGCCATCCCGACGTGGCGGTGATCGTCCCGGAAGGGCTGCACCTGGTCATCAGCGACGCCCGCGAGGTCATTGCCCGGTCGTCGCGGGCTCCGACGCGCGGCCGGTGGCAGGTGACGTTGATCGAGGACGCGGACCGGATGGAGGAACGCACGTCGAACACGCTCCTCAAGGCCATCGAGGAGCCGCCCCCCCACGGTGTGCTCCTACTCTGCGCCCCGTCGCTCGAGGACCTGCTGCCGACGATCCGCTCCCGCTGCCGGCTCGTCGCGTTGCGCACCCCCCCCGTCGAGGACGTCGCAGGCGTACTGGTGCGCCGCGATGGCGTCGACCCGGCGATGGCCGCGTTCGCCGCCCGGGCCGCCCAGGGACATGTCGGCCGGGCCCGGCGGCTGGCGACCGACGAGCAGGCCCGACAGGAGCGCCGCGACGTGCTGGCCCTTCCCCGGTCGCTGCAGAAGGTCGGCGCGGCGATGGGCGCCGCGAAGGACCTGGTCGACGCCGCGCAAGAGGAGGCCGGGCGGCTCACGGGTGACCGTGACGTCGCCGAACGCGAGGCGCTGTCCACGGCGCTGGGTGGCGGCGCGACGGGCAAGGGCTACACCGGCGGTGCCCCCAAGGGAGGGGCCGGTGCGCTGAAGGAGCTGGAGAAGCGGCAGAAGTCCCGCGGGACGCGGGTGTCGCGTGACGCCCTCGACCGGGCCCTCGTGGACCTCGCCGCCTTCTACCGCGACGTCCTCACCCTTCAGCTCGGCACCGGCTCGCCTCTCGTGCACGCCGACCTCGGCGATCAGGCCGCGGTGATCGCCCGGGCCTGCTCGCCGGAAGCCACGCTGCGGCGCATCGAGGCGGTACTCGCCTGCCGGACCGCCATCGACGCCAATGTCGCCCCACTGCTCGCCGTCGAGGCGATGGCCCTGACTGTTCGTGCCGGCTGAGTCCGGCTCCGCGCTGCCCTAGACTCCCCCTCGGCCACCGCCGGCAGGCGGGACCCGCCGCCTTAGCTCAGTCGGTAGAGCACCTCACTCGTAATGAGGTTGTCCGGAGTTCGATTCTCCGAGGCGGCTCCACAAGCCTCTGACCTGCACGTTTAGGTCAGGGAGCGATCTTGAACATGAAGCACAGCGTTGCGGGAGCAGATAAGTCGGCGTACCGTCGTGAGGGTGGATGCCTCTTCGTTGACGCTGCGGGACTTCGCGCGGTCGCTGCGGGCGCGCAACCGGAGCCCCAAAACCATCGAGTCCTACCTCGAGTCGGCCGGCCAACTTGCCGCCTTCCGGCCGGGCCACGACGTCGCCACCTTGTCTCGACGCGACATCGAGGACTACCTCGGCGACGTGCTGTCCCGGCACTCCGCCTCCACCGCCGCCACCCGGTACCGCGGACTGCAGCAGCTGTTCAAGTGGTGCGTCGAGGAGGAGCTCATCGCGACCTCGCCGATGACGGGGATGCGGCCGCCGGCCATCCCGGAGAAGCCGGTGCCGGTCCTGGCCGACGACGCGATCAAGGCGCTGCTCAAGGCCTGCGACGGCAAAGACCTGGCCGCCCGGCGTGACACAGCGATCATCAGGCTGTTCCTCGAGCCCGGCGGCCTGCGGCTGTCCGAGCTGACCGGACTCACCCTGGACGACCTCGACCTGGACAACGACGTCGTGCTGGTGATGGGCAAGGGCCGCCGGCCACGTTCGGTCCCGTTCGGTGCGAAGACCGGCAGCGCGCTCACCCGATACCTGCGCGTCCGGCCGCCTGCGGCGACGAACGCCCTCTGGGTCGGACCGCGGGCGACCGCCATGACCACGTCCGGTGTCGGCCAGATGCTCGAACGTCGGGCGCGCGAGGCCGGACTCGGCCACATCCATCCCCACCAGCTTCGGCACACGTCCGCCAGCCGGTGGCTGGCCGCTGGCGGCTCCGAAGGTGACGCCATGCGCCTGTTCGGCTGGCGGTCGCGCGAGATGCTCGGCCGCTACGGAGCCTCAGCGGCCGACGATCGGGCCCGCGACGCCGCCCGCCGTCTCGCCCTGGGCGACCAGCTCTGACGGCGCGTCCGGCGCCTCGTTGCCGTGACCTTCGCGCCGGCCGGTCATCAGATCGGGGCGCCAGTGTCAGGTGACGCCGTCAGGCGCGTCCCAGAAGGCCACTGAGGGCACCTGCCGGATGTCCCCCGTGGCGCGGGACCCTGGCCGGCCGGGTGGCGGCGCAGCCCGTCCAGGCGCCTCCGGAAGGTCACCAGTCGTCACGTGACCACAGGTGCGGTGCGGTCAACCGCCGGGGTCGATGCCGTGCTCGGTGAGCACGCGGCGGAGCCAGCGGATGTCCCCGCGTGCGTCGCGGAGCCGGCTGATGAGCTCGGCCAGTTGGGCGTCGCGTTGACGGATCTCGTAGGCCCGCTGGCGGTGTGATCGGCAGCAGTACAGCGGTGTGGTCCGGGCGTCCGGGCCGGGCGTGAACGCCGAGCCGCAGAAGGCGCAGGTCGACTGTCGCCGGGTCGTCACGTGACGATCGATGCAGTCATCGGGATCGGACGCTTCCCCGTTGCGCGACCGGCGCCAGTCGAGTGGCCGAGGGATCAGACGCGAGGCCGGTAGGCGCCGGCCGCCAGCGGGGCCGCTGCCACAGCGCGAGGGTGTCTCCGGTGGGCCGGTCGAGTTGCTCGCGGAGTCGTGGGACGTCGTCGCTCTCGACGTAGAGCTGGTTGTGCTGGCGGCCTCGCGACATGGCCGTGTAAGCGGCGTTGCGGCTCAGCCCGTCCGCGACGACCAGGGCCGTGGTGGCGGTGAGTCCTTGGGCCTTGTGGATGGTCAGGGCGTAGCCGTGCTGCAACACATCGGCCGCGACCTGCGGGCTGAGGGTGACGCTGCCTTTGTCGTCGGTTCGCAGCGCGACGCCGACGGACCGGAGATGGGTGATCTGCCCGCGGGTGCCGTTGAGTACCCGGGCGCCGTCGGTGTCGCGTACGGAGCGGGTGACGATGACCTGGTCCCCGACGGCGAGCGCGAGCGGACCATCTGGTGCCTGCAGGGTGAGGCTGTCCGGGGCGAGCCGCCCGGCATGCTGCAGCCCATGGCGGATCGCGGTGTTCAGGGCGTGGACGTCGTCGCGTCGGGTGGCGAGCACGACGGTCTCACGCATCTCGGCCGGGCTGCTCGCTGATGCGGTGTGCTGGAGGTAGTCCGCGGCGACCTGCTCGTGCAGTTCCTCCATGCCGGTCGGGAGGGTGATCCGGTCGTGGGCGAGGTAGGTGTCGAGGGCGGTCTGGATGTGGCCGTTGCGGAGCTGGTCGAGGACGGTGATCTCCCAGAGGTGGTGTTGGCGTTGATTGCCGGCCAGAACGGCGGGATGCTGGTCAGGATGGGCGAGGTGACGGAACAGACCGCCGGCGTCGATCTCTGGTAGCTGCGCGGGGTCACCCACGAGCAGAACCTGACCGCCGGCCTGTGCGGTGTGCTCGAGGAGCTGGGTGAGCTGCCGGGTCCCGACCAGGCTGGCCTCGTCAACAACAACGAGAACCCCGGCCGGCAGACCGCCAGGCCGTCCCGTCGCTGGGTCGGCGGTGTCGGCACGGGCGAGCAGCGCCGCGAGGCTGCTGCTGGGGATGCCGCTGCCGTCCTGCAACCGCAGGGCAGTCAGAGCCGCGAGCGCGCAGCCGATGACGGGCCTTCCGTCGCCGTCGAAGATTTCCCGGAATGTGCTGAGGGCGGCCGTCTTCCCCGAACCCGCCGGCCCCACCAGGACGCTCGCGAGGCGTCGTTCGCCCGCGAGCTGCCAGATCGCGGCCCGCTGGTCGCTTGACAGCCCGGGATGCCCGCTGACCTGTCGGTGCACCAAGCCTGCTGCAGGGATCGGCAGCGCGACGGGGCCGGTCGCGAGAGCGAGTGCTCGGGTTTCGCAGGTGAGGAGTTCGGTAGTGGTCCACCGCGGTCCGTCGTCCACGCCGGCCTGCAGCGGAACCGCCGAGGCGTGGTTGAGCAGGTTGTCTGCCAGCTGCTCCAGCGAGGCGCCGTTCCCGGTCCGTTCGGCGGGCAGCCGCTGCGCCAGTGACTGGATGACGTCGCGACGGTCGAAGCCGGTGCGGTGCGCGGTCAGCCCGGCCGGCCCGAACAGTGCTGCCGCCAGCGCGGTGCGTTCATCCGCGGAGACAACCCCGCCGGTGAGCTGGGCCGGGCCCACTCGCCCCGTTCGACCTCCCCCCGGCCAGGCCGGTCGGTGCCGCGACGTGGGGACCGCCCCGCGCACAATCGCCCCCGATGTCGTCCCCGCCTGCACAACCCGCGCGGCCCACCCGACCCGCAGGTCACCCACGGCCACATGCGACTTCTTGTTGCGGGTCGATAGGCATGCTGCTTGCGCGGCCCGGCGGCCGTGCCGGCCGGACCGGGTGAGTTCGGTGGTGATCTGTTGGCGTCGTTGCGAGAACTCCGCCAGCAAGGTCTGTGGAACACCGAGGATGTCGGCACAGCCCTTCACTGGGACGGTCCAGCTGACCCCGAGTTCCCGGGACAGTTCGTGCCGCAGGGCGGCTTGATAGAGGTACCCGGCGGTCTTCGCTTGACGGAACACCGCCCGGCTGTCAACGGCGGACCACTGCCCGTCACCGCCGCGAACCAGGTTGGGGATCACGAGGTGGGTGTGGAGCTGGGGGTCATCTGCCCGGGAGGTGTGATGGGTGAACCCGGCGACGATCAGCCCGTCCGTGCCAACCCGGGTCATGGTCTGCCCATCCCCGTGATGCCCCCGCAGCCCGTGGGCGGCGTGACGCTGCAAGTACTCCAGGGCTTGGGTGACGGCCCGGTCGTGACAGCCCTCGATCACCGCCGCCACGTCCGGGTCCGCAAGGGCCGCCAGGACGGAGACGCTTTTGGGCGCGGAGACGGTCAGGTCGATCCCGAACCGCCGGACATCGACCTTTCCGCCGGCCCGGGCCAAGGCTGGGGTGAACACGTCCTTCCCTGCCGGCGAGCGGTACACCTCGACCGGGGTGAGCCCGGCCGCCGCGGCCAGTTCCGCGGCGCGGCCGGCGTCCATCTTTCCCGCCGGGCTGCTCGCGCGGTGGACCAGTGCGAACCAGCCGACCCGCAACGCCGCGTTAGGGAAC
>JALYIZ010000069.1 GCA_030775505.1 Actinomycetota bacterium
GTGGCAGGCTGCGCGGTCATGGGACGGGTCGCGGTCGTGGGTGCCGCCGTCCTGCGGGATCGCCCCTGGCGCGTGCTCGCCTCGCGGCGCACCGACCCGCCGCACCTGGCCGGCCGTTGGGAGTTCCCGGGCGGGAAGGTCGAACCCGGCGAGTCCGACCAGCAGGCCCTCGTCCGCGAGCTGGCCGAGGAGCTCGGCGTAGTCGCGACCGTGGGGCCCCGGGTAGGCCCGGACCTGCTGATCCACGACACGGCTGTCCTGCGCGTCTACACCGCCACGATCGTGGGCGAGCCGCTCCTGGTCGACCATGACGCGCACCGCTGGCTGAGGGCCGACGAGCTCGACGACGTGGACTGGCTCGAGGTGGACCTACCGGTCCTGCCTGCGCTTCGGGAGCTGTTCAGCTCCGGCGACTGATCTTGTTGCCGAGCCAGACCAGCGGGTCGTACTTGCGGTCTACCACCCGCTCCTTGAGCGGGATGAGGGCGTTGTCGGTGATGTGGATGCCCTCCGGGCAGACCTCGGTGCAGCACTTGGTGATGTTGCACATCCCCAGACCGAACTCCTCCTGGGCGAACGCCTTGCGGTCGACGGTGTCCAGTGGGTGCATGTCGAGCTCCGCGAGACGCATCAGGAAGCGCGGCCCGGCGAAGGACTCCTTGTTCTCCTCATGGTCGCGTACGACATGGCAGGTGTCCTGGCACAGGAAGCACTCGATGCACTTCCGGAACTCCTGGGAGCGCTCGACATCGATCTGCTGCATCCGGTAGGTGCCGTCGGACTCGCGGGGCTTGGGGCGGAAGGCCGGGACCTGCGCAGCCTTCTTGTAGTTGAACGACACGTCGGTCACGAGGTCCCGGATCACCGGGAAGGCGCGCATCGGGGTGATCGTGATGGTCTCGTCCTCGCTAAACGTGCCCATCCGCGTCAGGCACATTAGGCGCGGACGGCCGTTGATCTCGGCGCTGCACGACCCGCACTTGCCGGCCTTGCAGTTCCAGCGCACCGCGAGGTCGGGCGTCTGCGTCGCCTGAAGCCGGTGGATGACGTCGAGGACGACCTCGCCTTCGTTCACCGTGACGGTGAAGTCCTGCAGCCCACCGCCTGAGGCGTCGCCGCGCCAGACCCGGAGTGTGGCCTCGTAGCTCATGCGGACTTCTCCTCGAACAGCTCTGCGAGCTCAGCGGGCATCGCGGGTAGCGGCTGGTGCGTCAGCGAAATGGTGCCGTCGGTCTCCGAGCAGACCACGTTCAGCGCACCCCACTCCTTGCTGGTCGCGGGGAAGTCGTCGCGGGTGTGACCGCCCCGGCTCTCCTGGCGGTCCAGCGCGGCCTTGGCGATGCACTCGGAAACCTTGAGCATGTGCGGCAGGTCCAGCGCGAGGTGCCAGCCCGGGTTGTACTGCCGGTGGCCCTCGACGGTCAGTGCTTTGGCGCGCACCTTGAGCGCCTCGATGGCGGCGAGTGCCCGCGAGACCTCGTCGGCGTTGCGGATGATGCCGACGAGCTCGTTCATCGTCGTCTGGAGGTCGTGCTGGATCGTGTAGGGGTTCTCGCCGCCTTCGCGCTCGAAAGGGGCCAGCGCTGCCGCCGCGGCGTCGGTGATCTGCGCCTCGTCCAGGGGGACGTGCGTCAGTCCCTTCGCCCGGGCCGCGGCCGCGGCGCCCGCGCGCCTCCCGAACACGAGCAGGTCGGACAGCGAGTTCCCGCCGAGACGGTTGGATCCGTGCATCCCCCCGGCTACCTCCCCGGCGGCGTACAGCCCAGGAACCCGCGCGGCCGCGGTGTCCGGGTCGACCTCGACCCCGCCCATCACGTAGTGGCAGGTCGGGCCGACCTCCATCGCCTCCGCGGTGATGTCGACCTCGGCGAGCTCCTTGAACTGGTGGTACATCGACGGCAGCCGCTTCTTGATGTACTCGGCGTCGTGCCGCGAGGCGATGTCGAGGAAGACCCCGCCGTGAGGTGAGCCGCGGCCGGCTTTGACCTCGCTGTTGATGGCCCGGGCGACCTCGTCACGCGGGAGCAGCTCCGGCGGCCGGCGGTTGTTCTTCTTGTCGGTGTACCAGCGGTCGGCCTCCTCGATCGAGTCGGCGGTCTCGGCGCGGAAGAACTCGGGGATGTAGTCGAACATGAAGCGCTTGCCCTCGGAGTTCTTCAGCACCCCGCCATCGCCGCGGACGGACTCGGTGACCAGGATGCCGCGCACCGAGGGCGGCCAGACCATCCCGGTGGGGTGGAACTGGATGAACTCCATGTTGAGCAGGGTTGCGCCCGCCTGCAGCGCGAGGGAGTGGCCGTCCCCGGTGTACTCCCAGGAGTTCGAGGTCACCTTGTAGGACTTGCCGATGCCGCCGGTGGCGAGGACAACGGACGGGGCCGCGAAGGCGATGAACCGACCGGACTCCCGCCAGTAGCCGAACGCCCCGGCGATCCCGTCGGCGGACGTCAGCAGCCGGGTGACGGTGCACTCCATGAAGACGTCGATGCCGAGGTCGACGACGCGCTGCTGCAGGGTGCGGATGAGCTCCAGGCCGGTGCGGTCCCCGACGTGCGCGAGCCGCGCGTAGCGGTGCCCGCCGAAGTCGCGCTGCGAGATCAGTCCCTCCGGGGTGCGGTCGAAAAGCGCACCCCACTCCTCAAGCTCCCTGACGCGGTCCGGGGCCTCCTGCGCGTGCAGCTGGGCCATCCGCCAGTTGTTGAGCATCTTGCCGCCGCGCATGGTGTCGCGGAAATGGACCCGCCAATTGTCGTCCGGGTACACGTTGGCCATCGCCGCGGCGATGCCGCCCTCGGCCATCACGGTGTGCGCCTTGCCGAGCAGGGACTTGCAGACCACGGCCGTGCGAGCGCCCTGGTCCGCCGCTTCGATGGCCGCCCGCAGCCCCGCGCCGCCGGCGCCGATAACGACGACGTCGTAGTCGTGCCGCTCGAGCTCGGTCATCAGAAGATCATCCTGGGGTCGGAGAAGGTGCCGGAGGAGACGAGCAAGACGTAGAGGTCGGTCAGGGCGACGCCGAATAGCGATACCCAGGCGAGCTGCATGTGCCGGTGGTTGAGGCTGGAGACGAAGGTCCAGAAGCGGTAGCGGATGGGGTGCTGCGAGAAGTGCTTGAGGCGGCCGCCGACGATGTGGCGGCACGAGTGACAGGACAGGGAGTACAGCCAAAGCAAGGTCGCGTTGGCGACCAGCACGCCCGTTCCCAGGCCGATGCCGAAACGTCCTTCGAAGTCGAACGCCAACAGTGCGTCGTACGTCAGGATGACGTTGAACACCAGCCCGGCGTAGAAGAAGTACCGGTGGATGTTCTGGCCGATCAGCGGGAAGCGCGTCTCGCCCGTGTAGGTCTTGTGCGGCTCGGCGACGGCACAGGCCGGCGGTGACAGCCAGAAGGACCGGTAGTAGGCCTTCCGGTAGTAGTAGCAGGTCAGCCGGAAGCCGAGCGGGAACACCAGGATGAAGATCGCCGGCGTGAAGAAGGCGTTGCTCGGGAAGATCGACAGGTGCGGTGCCCCGGGCGTGCAGGAGGACGACAGGCACGGCGAGTAGAACGGCGAGATGTACGGGTCGATGAAGTAGTGCGCGTTCTGGAAGGCACGGATGGTCGAGTAGACGATGAAGGCGACCAGCACGGTGACGGTGATGAGCGGTTGCAGCCACCAGCGGTCGGTGCGCAACGTGCGCGCGGCGAGCGAGGCGCGGCCGGGGGCGCGGACGCCCGTTCCTGGGGACCCCGTCGTGCCGGCGGGAGCAGTCGTCGTCATCGGTCGCGCGGTCCGTTCGTCGGTCGGCCAGCGGAGGGACGTCGCAGCGGCGTCCGCGGTGAGCCTAGGGCGCCCTCCATGATGCCGTGCACGACGGTGTCTGGGATCACCTGACGGGTGTGCCGGTGGTCACGTCCGTTGGCCTTAGACTCGGCTGAGCCGACGCCTGGTCCCCGCACCTCTCGGCCAGCCACCCTGCCGAGACCGGAGCCCCGCCATGCCCACCCGTGACGACCTGCGCAACGTGGCGATCATCGCCCACGTCGACCACGGGAAGACGACCCTCGTCGACGCCATGTTGTGGCAGTCCGGGGCGTTCTCGGAACACCAGGCCGACGAGGGCTCGGTCAACGAGCGGGTGATGGACTCGATGGACCTGGAGCGTGAGAAGGGCATCACGATCCTGGCGAAGAACACCGCCGTGCGTCACGGGGACCTGACGATCAACATCATCGACACGCCCGGGCACGCCGACTTCGGCGGGGAGGTGGAGCGCGGCTTGTCGATGGTGGACGGCGTGGCGCTGCTCGTCGACGCCAGCGAGGGCCCCCTGCCGCAGACGCGGTTCGTGTTGCGCAAGGCCCTCGCGCAGAACATGCCGGTCATCCTGATCATCAACAAGGTGGACCGGCCGGACGCCCGGATCGCGGAGGTTGTCGACGAGACCTACGAGCTGTTCCTGGACCTCGACGCGACAGAGGACCAGATCGACTTCCCGATCGTGTACTGCCAGGCGAAGACCGGTCAGGCCTCGCTGAACCGTCCCGCGGACGGGACCAGCCCGGACAGTCCCGACCTCGAGCCGCTGTTCGAGGTCATCCGGAACACGATCCCTGCGCCGTCCTACGAGGCCGACGCGCCTCTTCAGGCGCATGTGACCAACCTCGACGCCTCCCCCTACCTGGGCCGGCTGGCGCTGTGCCGCATTCATAACGGCTACCTCAAGAAGGGCCAGACGGTTGCCTGGTGCAAGCAGGACGGGACGATCGAACGGGTCAAGCTGACCGAGCTGCTGGGCACGGTGTCGCTGGAGCGGGTGCCCATCGACTCCGCCGGGCCCGGTGACATCGTCGCGATCGCCGGCATCCCGGAGATCACGATCGGTGAGACCCTGGCGGACCCGGACAACCCCAGGCCGCTGCCTGTCATCACCATCGACGAGCCCAACATCTCGATGACCCTCGGCATCAACACCTCCCCACTGGCCGGCCAGAGCGGCAAGAAGCTGACCGCCCGGTTGGTGAAGAACCGGCTGGACCAGGAGCTGGTCGGCAACGTGTCGATCCGGGTCCTCAACACCGAGCGGCCCGACACCTGGGAGGTCCAGGGGCGCGGGGAGCTCCAGCTCGCGATCCTGGTCGAGATCATGCGGCGGGAAGGCTTCGAGCTCACCGTCGGCAAGCCGCAGGTCGTGACCCGTCTGGTCGACGGCAAGGTGCACGAGCCCATGGAGCGGCTCACGATCGACGCTCCCTCGGACTACCAGGGCGTGCTCATCCAGCTGATGGCGCTGCGCAAGGGCCGGCTCGAGCAGATGGTCGACCACGGCACGGGCTGGATCCGGATGGAGTACATCGTGCCGGCCCGCGGCCTGATCGGCTTCCGCACCGAGTTCCTCACCGAGACGCGTGGCACTGGCCTGCTGCATCACATCCATGAGCGCTACGAGCCCTGGCACGGGGAGCTGCGGACCCGGCCGACCGGGTCGCTGGTGGCCGACCGGTCCGGGCCGACGACGAGCTTCGCGCTGGCCAACCTCCAGGAGCGCGGCACGATGTTCGTCGCGCCCGGAACGGAGGTCTACGAGGGGATGATCGTCGGGGAGAACTCGCGCTCCGACGACATGGACGTCAACGCGACCAAGGAGAAGAAGCTCACCAACATGCGTCAGTCCTCGTCGGACGTGCTGGTGCCGCTCATCCCGCACAAGCACCTCAGCCTGGAGCAGGCCCTGGAGTTCTGCCGTGAGGACGAGTGCGTCGAGGTGACACCGGCGACCGTGCGGATGCGCAAGGTGCTCCTGTCGGCCAACGACCGGCAGAAGAACCGCGGCACCCGTGCGAAGGCGTCGGCAGCGCAGTAGCCGGGGCGACGTGACCCCGCCCGGGACGTGGACGGGCCGCCTGGCGGTGGCCACTCCGAGTCTGACCGACCCGAACTTCTCGCGCACCGTGGTGCTGCTCCTGCAGCACGACGCGGATGACGGCGCGTTCGGACTGATCCTCAACGTGCCGATGGACACGACAGTGCAGGAGATCCTGCCGGAGTGGGCCTTCCTCACAGGGGACCGCCCCCAGGTGTTCGAGGGCGGTCCTGTGTCGCCGAACACCGCCGTCTGCCTGGCCCGCTCACGGCCCGGGGCGGCTGCGGTCGCGGCCTTCGCGCCGTTGGAGAACGTTCCGCGACTCGGGACGGTAGACCTCGACGCGTCCCCCCTGGAGATGGCGGAGGTCATCGAGGAGGTCCGGCTCTTCGCCGGGTACGCCGGCTGGTCCGCCGGGCAACTGGAGAGCGAGTGTGACGAGGGTGCCTGGTGGGTCCTCGACCTGCTGCCTGGGGACGTCTTCAGCGCGACGCCGGAGCTGCTGTGGTCGCAGGTGTTGCGCAGGCAGGGACCTCCGCTTGCCTTCGCCGCGATCTACCCGGCCGATCCGGGGCTGAACTGAAGCCAGTCCACGAGCTCGTCCCGGACATCCTCGATCCCCTTGTAGGCCAGGGCCGGCGGGCTCATGGAGGCGATCGCGTCACCCAGCGTGCGCCGCTGCGTCGTGGTCAGCTCCGTCACAGGGGTGAGGAAGGGCCGGATGACGAACGACGCCCGCCCCCACCTGGGCAACGGCATCGTTGTCTGTCGTTCGACCCGTAGCCACCAGTCCCGGGCCGGTGGCGTCACCCTCGTCCCAGGGTGGTCCGGCGCGCTCGGGTCGCGGTCCAGCCGCCCGTCCGGGTCGAGCCCCCAGACGAACTGAACGTAGGGGCCCTTGGTGAGCAAGGCCTCGGACAGGGCCGGGGCGGCCCGCTGCAGCCGCTCCCCGTCGGCCACGGGCCGATGCAGGTCCAGCAGCCCCGCGCCGGCCCTCCGGCGCGGGGGCCATCCGCTCGGGAACGCCACAGCCAGCAACTCGGCCCGCAGCCGCCCCGGCCCCTCACGGCGAAGGACGACCAGGTCGTCGCTGCACGCGAGCTGCCAGCCGGTGACGAGCAGGTCGAGGCCCTGGTGGCGCAGCAGCTCGTCGGTGGCGTCTGGAAAATCCGACGGGCCGATACTCCGGGCCGTGGCGGTGTCGAGGTCGACCTCGGCGCCGAGGAGGGGCAGTGCGACAGTGCTGCCGTTCCTCGGCCACGGCAGCAGGTTCCAGCTCGCCCGCAACGCGGCTGCGAGCCCCGCGTCGTCCCGCTCGGGGAGGTCACGGACCTGCACCCCCGCGCGGTCGGAGTCCAGCCGCTGCATCCTTCGCCGCAGGGCTGCCGGGTAGGCGGCGTCGACGATGACGTGCGGCTCGTCACCGAGTGGACGTGGCGCGGGGACCACCCGGTACGGGCTCGTGACGGGGAACGGTGCCCGCGCCGCCGGCAGGTCCGGCCCTGTACCTCTCACGGGCCCAGCCTCGCATCCGGCCGGCGCCCTTAGGGTCAGCGTCATGAGCGACGCACTGCCCGACCGCCGGCTGCTGCTGGTCCATGCCCATCCCGACGACGAGACGATCGGCACCGGCGCCACGATGGCGAAGTACGCCGCCGACGGCGTCCACGTCACGTTGGTGACCTGCACGCGCGGGGAGTTCGGGGAGATCCTCGTCCCGGAGCTGGAGCACCTTGCCTGGGACCGCGACGACCGGCTCGGCGAGCACCGCGTCGGTGAGCTCGCGGCCGCCTGCGCGGCTCTCGGCGTCAGCGATCACCGCTTCCTCGGTGGCCCCGGCCGATGGCGGGACAGCGGGATGATGGGGACGCCGTCGAATGAGCGCACCGACGTGTTCTGGCAGGCGCCCGTCGCGGAGGCGGTACGCGAGCTGGTGGCCGTGTTGCGCCAGGTTCGACCGCAGGTGGTCGTGACCTATGACGACAACGGCGGCTACGGCCACCCGGACCATATCCAGGCCCACCGGGTGACGGTGGCGGCCGTGGACGCGGCGGCCGATTCCGGCTTTGCACCCGAGCTCGGCCCCCCCTGGCCGGTCACGAAGCTGTACTGGACGGCCATCCCGAAGAGCGTGCTCCAGAAGGGCATCGACCTGCTGAAGGAGACCGGGGACGACAGCGGCTTCTTCGGCGTGGACTCCGCCGACGACCTGCCCTTCGGCAACCCCGACGAGGACGTCACTACGGAGGTCGACGCCCGCGACCATCTCGATGCGAAGGTCGCGGCGATGCGCGCGCACGCGAGCCAGATTGCCGTGGACGGCCCGTTCTTCGCCCTGTCCAACAACATCGGGCACAAGGCGCTCGGGGTCGAGTACTTCATCCTGGCCCGCGGGCCCCGGCAGCCCGGGGCGGGCCGCGAAGACGACCTTTTCGCCGGCGTCGCCTGAGTGAGGACTGTGCTGTCGTACCTGCTCGTGCTGTGGCTCGCGGTACTCAACGCGCTCTACGGCGCCTTCCTCGTTCCGCTGCGCCTGGGCACCACCCACATCCCGGTCTGCCTGGTGTTCGCCTCCGCCGGCACCTTCGCGCTTGGGGCAGCGGGCGGTCGTGTCGTCGGGCGACGCTGGGGGGCCGCGGTCCCCGGTGCCGCCTGGCTGGCGCTCGCGCTGGTCCTCGGCAGCAGCCGGCGGGAGGGCGACCTGGTGATCCCCGGTGGCTGGGTCGGGGTCACCTACCTGGTGGTGGGCGCCGTCGCCGCCGCAGCCGCCTACGGCCAGACGTATGGGATCGCGGCTACACCTGGGCCCCCTAGTGGCCGATGAGGTGCGCGTGGACGAGCAGGTGAGTGACGCCCGGGCGCTGCCAGCAGGCGAGGTCGTCATCGTGCGGCTCGGCGGCTGCCGCTACGCCCTGCCGATGCCCTCCGTGGCCGAGGTCGGCCGTCCGCCCGGGCTGACCCGCGTGCCCGGTCTGCCCGGATGGATGGCCGGGGTGGCCAACTGGCGCGGCCGGGTTCTCGCGGTCCTCGACCTGCGCCCTCTCCTCGGCGCCTCGCCCGACTCCCTGGACCGACGAGGCCGGCTCGTCGTGCTCTCGCGGGCCGGTGTGGGCGTCGGCCTGCTCACCGAGGGGGTTGAGGGCACCACCATGTTCGACCCCGAAGTTCTCGAACCGGCGCTGGCCCACCTGTCCGAGGGGGCCGGGTCGCTGCTGGCCGGTCAGGTCACCGACGAGCAGGGTCCGTGCGGGATCCTCGACCTCGATGCCGTCTTCGCGCTTGCCGACACCCTCCCGCGGGCGCGTCGGGCAGGCTGAGCTCGTGGACTTCTCCCGATGGCTCGCCAGAGCCGCAGCTGTGATGACCTGGGCCGGGCTGGTCCTCGGCGTGGTCGGAGCCGTCATCCTCGATCAGGTCGGCGACGCGAGCGTCCGGGTGCAGCTCACCGCGGTCCTGTACTGGGCCATCTTCGGCCTGGCCAACGCGGTGCTGCTGACGGCGCTGCCCTGGCTGACCCGGAACGTGCCGGCAGTGGCTCGAAGCATCAACGTGTGGCGGGCCCTGCTCCTGGTGACCGACACCGTCTGGGTGACAGCGACCGTCGCGATCACCGGCGGGATCCGAGGGCCGTTCTGGATTCTCTACATCCCAGTAATTCTGTTCGCCGCAGTCTCGATGCCCGCCTGGCAGAGCACGATCCTGGGCGTCGCGGCCAGCGGCGGGCTGGTGGCCGCCTCGGCCATCTCCCGGACGCTGACCACCGGCAGCATCGGCTCCCTGGTTCTCATCGGCGCGCTGTTCCCGACTTTCGCGTGGTTCAACTCAACGCTGTCGAGTGCCGTCTGGTCCATGCGCCGCCAGGCCCGCAAGGAGCGGGACTCGCTGGCCCAGCGGGTGGACCAGCTGTCTCTCGTCCTCGAGCAGGCCGCGGGCGGCGACCTGGCCGTGAGCGCGGCTGACAACGCCGAGCACGCGCAGCTGGCCAGCTTGAGCGCCGCCTTCAACCACACGCTCACCAACCTGCGGACGTTGGTGGGTCATATCCGTAGTGGTGGTGAGCAGATCGGGGCGAGTGCGGGGGAGTTGTTGGCGACGGCTGAGGAGCATGCGGCGTCTGCTACGGAGCAGTCGTCGGCGGTGACGCAGACGACGTCGACGATTGAGGAGTTGGCGGCTACGGCTGCGCAGATCGCGGAGACGGCGGAGGCTGTCGCGCGGTATGCGGCGGAGACGTTGCGCTATGCCGAGCAGGGTCGGTCGGCGGTGTCTGCGTCGGTGGAGTCGATGGACACGATCGCGGAGCGGGTGGATTCGATTGCGACGCGGGCGTTGAGTTTGGGGGAGAAGAGTCAGGAGATCGGTCGGATTCTGGAGGTGATTGATGATCTTGCGGATCAGACGAACTTGTTGGCGTTGAACGCGGCGATTGAGGCGGCGCGGGCGGGTGAGCATGGTCG